>NZ_MSQD01000007.1 GCF_002102475.1 Thermoanaerobacterium sp. PSU-2
TACTTTAATAAACTCATCCACGCGTTTCTATATTTTAAAACTTAAGTACAAAAAAATAAAATTGGAGCCCATGACCGGGATTGAACCGGTGACCTCCGCCTTACCAAGGCGACGCTCTGCCGACTGAGCTACGTGGGCAATCATATTTTGCATCAATTTTAAATTCTACTATAAAAGCTTTAAAATGTCAATACTTAACTATTTCTCATCTCAAGATATCTTTCAAGCTTTCTTTTTACTCTTTGGAGGGCATTATCTATCGATTTTACATGTCTTCTAAGCTCGACAGCAATCTCCTGATACGATTTACCATCAAGGTAGGATATAAGCACTTCCCACTCAAGGTCGCTTAACATCTCTCCAATTTTGTTTTCGATGTTAACGTATTCCTCTCGGTTTATTATTAACTCTTCAGGATCAGATATGCATTCACTGGACACAACGTCCATCAATGTCCTGTCTGACTCCTCCTCGAAGATCGGCTTATTTAAAGAAACGTAAGAATTAAGAGGAATATGTTTTTGCCTTGTAGCAGTTTTGATGGCTGTTATCATCTGTCTCGTTATGCATAGCTCAGCAAAAGCTTTAAACGATGACAGCTTATCGCTTTTAAAATCGCGAATAGCCTTGTATAACCCGATCATACCTTCCTGCACTATATCTTCCTTATCCGCACCGACCAAAAAGTAGGAACGAGCCTTTGCCTTGACAAAAGAATAGTACTTGTCAATGATGAATTCCAGCGCTGCTTCGTTGCCCCTCTGAGCCTCTTCTACAACATCACCTTCATCCATTGACGAAAAAACATTGTATAGATCTAATTGTGCCCCCGATTTCACAAAAATCGCCTCCGCTTATAGGCCAAGTTCACATAAATAATTATACTTTTAATAGAGATTGTAGTCAAGATTGTAATAAAAGAATATTTTTATTACTCAGCCATTTTTTTAAGCCTCTCTATAATTTCTTCTGAAAGTCTTGATTCAATGCTGTCTTTCTTGTCGTCTTTGGTATAAAACTTCTTTTTATCTTCTAAATAATTATTCAATTCTTCGTATAATTCCCTTGATGACATCCTTATGGCGCCTTGACCCAATACGACTTGCTGCAATATCCAATCAGAAGTCACCACAACTACTTTGTCTTTTTTGACTATTTCTTTTATCAATCCTTCAATGTAGCTGTCAGCAGACTCACCTTCCTTTGTATATACGACTTCAATTCCATTGTGATATTCCTTGTTTTGTTGTTTCCCTTTGGCGTACATCGCATCAAAGACGAGTATTATATTAAATCCTGTATACCCTTTAAAATTTTGAAGTATGTCTATCAACTTTTGTCTGGCGTCCTCAAGGTTATTTCTCGCCTCAAGCTTTAAATCCTGCCAATTGTTTATCACGTTATATCCATCAATCACCATATACATCAAATCACGCCTTACCCGTCCTCTGTCGTACAACCTCGTACATGAAAATAGATGCCGCTACCGATGCATTCAGCGAATTCATATTGCCCATCATTGGTATCTTTACAAGATAATCACAGTTCTTTTTAACAAGATCAGATATCCCTTCACCTTCACTGCCAATGACTATGGCTATAGGCTGATCATAATCAACATTGCTAAAATCATCTTTTGCATCCACGCTGCTGCCTACAATCCATACGCCTTGCTTCTTTAGATTATTTATTGCATTGTTTATGTTTGAAACCTTTGCAATTTTCATGTACTCAGTGGCACCTGCTGATGTCTTTACAACCGTGCTGTTTACCACAGCAGATCTTCTCTTTGGGATTACGATGCCATGTGCTGAAAAAGCTTCTGCAGTCCTTATTATGGCTCCAAAGTTGTGCGTGTCTGTTATCCCGTCCAATAACAGAATAAAAGGCTTTTCACCTTTCTCATTGGCATACTCCAGTATGTCTTCCACGTCACAATACTTATAGAGAGAGCACAATGCGACTACTCCCTGATGGTTGCCGTTTCCGGACATCTTGTCTAATGTCACATTGTCTGCAGTTGATATGATTATATTTTTATCCCTTGCAGATTTTATAATCTTAGAAATATTACCTTTGGCATTTTTTGAAACATATATTTTTTCAATCTCTCGTCCGCTATTAATAGCTTCTAACACAGGATTCCTTCCGTATATTATATTTTCATTTTCTTTCATAATTAACCCTCATTTATATTATAGTTTAATGCATAATTTAGTATTTCATCAAGCCTATCGTATCTTCCCAAAAGATACAGATAGCCAAGTAAAGCCTCAAAAGCAGTAGCCAGCCGGTATTCTTCGATACCGGCATGCTTTGGAATAGTAGCGCTTTTTACATTCCTTCCTCTTCTTATTATATCCTTTTCTTCTTCATCAAACATGTCATAGAGATTTTTCAAAATCTCAGACTGTGATGACGCTTTTACGTACTTAACACATTCTCTGTGAATTTTGTTTATAGGCCTATTTCCCTTTGCTGAAATATTCGTCCTTATAAACAAATCATAGACGCTATCGCCGATAAATGCCATAATAAGCGGCGATAAATTCATGACATCTTTTTTTGTAAAAACTTTGCCATCCTTTGTAAAAAGATTCATCAAACTCTCTTCCACCTTACTCCGTTAGGTGTATCTTCCAATACTATCCCTTGTTTTTTCAATTCATCTCTTATTCTATCAGCTTCTGCCCAGTTCTTTGCCTTCCTGGCCTCTTGACGCTTTTCTATCAGTTCTTTGATCTCATCATCCAATAGCTCTTTCTTTTTATAAGTTATGCCAAGGACAGAAGATAAATTCAAAAAAACATCTAATATATATTTTATCAATTCCTTCGGGGAATTTCCATCTATATTTGAATTAATATCTCTTACCATCTCAAAGATGACTGATATGGCATCGGCAGTGTTAAAATCGTCATCCATCGCTTCTTCAAACTTTCTTTTGTACTCTTCATATTTCTCTTTGTACGCTTTTTCTTCATCGCTTAATTGCCTGTCTTCCGCCACATCTAAAAGGTGTCTCAAGTTGTAAACAGTATTGCTTAATCTTAAATACCCGTTCTTTGCTTGTTCTATAAGGTCTTGACTATAATTGATTGGGTTTCTGTAATGAGACATCAACATGAAAAACCTCAAAACTTCAGGATCGTATTGGCTGATTACGTCTCTTACGGTGAAAAAATTGTTTTTTGACTTAGACATCTTTTCATTATTGATGTTTAAGTATCCTATGTGCATCCAATACTTTGCAAACTCTGCATCATTTGCAGCTTCACTCTGTGCAATCTCATTTTCATGATGCGGAAATATGAGATCAGGACCACCTGCATGTATATCAAGGGTTTTGCCTAAGAACTTTGTAGACATTGTTGAGCACTCAATATGCCAACCAGGTCTGCCTTTACCCCACGGGCTATCCCAATACGGTTCTCCTTCCTTCGCAGCCTTCCAAAGGACGAAGTCTGTTGGATTTTTCTTGTCTTCATTTACCTCTATTCGTGCCCCAGCCTTTAACTCATCTATATTTTTGTGTGAAAGTTTCCCATAATCCTTGAACTTCGTCGTATCGTAGTACACATTCCCATCTTTTTCATAAGCAAACCCTTTATCAATAAGCTTTTTCACAAACTCAATTATTTCTTCGATGTTTTCTGTAGCTCTTGGATGGAATGTGGCTCTTTTTATTCCTAAGCTGTCAGCATCCTTGAAATACTCCTCAATGTACCTGTCAGCTAATTCTTTTACAGTTGTGTTTTCCTCATGGGATCTTTTTATGAGTTTATCGTCTATATCTGTAAAGTTCTGCACATAGTTTACTTTATAACCCTTATATTCCAGATACCTTCTGACAGTATCAAAGACGATAAACGCTCTCGCATTGCCTATATGGATAAAATTGTACACAGTAGGTCCGCATACATACATATTTACAACATTATCCTTCAATGGCACGAATTCTTCTTTTTTTCTGGTAAGCGTATTATAAATCTTCATCTCTATCATCCTCCACATTGTTTATATATGTTTCTAACCTTTTGATTCTGGCTTTTAACCTTCTTAACTCATCTTCAATTGGATCAGGTAGCTTTCCATGCTCTAAGTCCACATTTACTTTAGATGCCGGACTTACTCTCACGTTGTCTTTTTTTACGCAATGTCCAGGAACACCAACGACAGTGCAATTTGGTGGAACGTCATGTAGCACTACAGCACCTGCACCTATTTTCGTATTATCGCCTATCTTTATAGGCCCTAAGACTTTTGCACCACTTCCAACAACTACATTATTGCCTATAGTAGGATGCCTCTTACCCTTATCCTTTCCAGTACCGCCTAATGTAACTCCTTGGTACAGCGTCACATTATCCCCTATTTCTGTCGTTTCCCCTATCACTACGCCCATTCCGTGATCTATAAAAAATCCCTTTCCTATTTTAGCACCTGGGTGTATTTCTATTCCAGTTAAAAACCTGCTAAATTGTGAAATAAGCCTTGATAACAGCAACAGCTTTTTATTGTATAAGTAGTGTGCAATTCTATGAAATATTATAGCATGGAATCCCGGATAGCATAAAACTACTTCTAACACGCTTTTTGCAGCAGGATCCCTCTCAAACACTACTTTAATGTCCTCCTTCAATGTTTTAAACATGATAACCAATCCCCTTTTCAATAAATAATTGATAAAAAAATCCCCCATCATCCAGAGACGAGGGGGGGCTCGCGGTTCCACTCTGATTGAGTAAACTCCACTTGTATTTATAACGGATACCCGTGCGACAATGCGCATTGCTCATGGGTGCACTTCACACAATATATCCAGAAGCTGCTTTCAGCCCACGACAGCTCCTCTCTTTTGGAATCTATTATGCTACTCTCCCAATCATCACATTTACGATATTGATTTTAAGGCTTTATCTATCCTTTGCAATATTTTATGTTTCCCTAAAAGAGGAATTATCATCACAAGTTCAGGTCCATGGTCTTGCCCTGTTAAAGCAAATCTTATAGGCATGAAAAACGCTTTTCCTTTGACTCCTATCTTCTTTTGCAACATCTTTAGAAGCTCTTTTATGCCTTCTTCTGTAACTTCATCCATATTCTCGATTTCCTCTTTAAACGCCGTCAGCACATTCTTAGCATCATTTGACAGCAAAGTTTCTTTTGCTTCGCTGTTGTATTCCAAATCATCGACAAAGAACATCTTTGCCTTGTCTTTCAGTTCAGCCACATAGTGCAAGCCATCTTTAAAAAGTGACACAACCTTTTTTAGCCATTCGTACGTAGCCTCATCTATATTTTCACCAATGTGCCCTGCCTCTTTAAGATGCGGCAAGCTTAAATCTACAATTCTTTCAATAGGACTCATCTGAATGTAGTGTTGATTCATCCAATTCAGCTTTTCTATGTCAAAAACAGGATTAGCACTGTGAATCTTATTGAAATTAAATTTTTTAATTATTTCATCTTTAGACATCAATTCAACATTGTCATCTGGAGACCAACTTAAAAGCGACAAAAAGTTAAACATCGCTTCAGGTAGGTACCCCATTTCCCTGTATTGTCCAATGTAAGTATTCCCATGCCTTTTGGAAAGCTTAGTCCTGTCTGGTCCTAAGATAAGAGGCGCATGAGCGAATACAGGTGGTTTAAAGCCAAGTGCCTCATAAATGAGAAGCTGTTTGGGAGTGTTGTAAATATGATCTTCACCTCTTATGACATGGGTTATTTTCATGAGAGTATCATCTACAACGACTGCAAAGTTGTAAGTCGGCATGCCATCAGATTTTACTATTATCATGTCACCACCAAGCGTGTCTGACTTAATTTCGATCTTTCCCTTTATCATATCATCAAATGATATTGTAACATCATCAGGAATTATGAATCTAATGGAAGGTTTCCTGCCTTGCCGCAAATACTCCTCTTCCTGTTCTTTAGTCAAATGCCGGCATCTTCCAGAATACCTCGGTATATCTCCTCTTTTAACAGATTCCTCTCTGTCTTTATCCAGCTCTTCAGGAGTACAGTAACATCTATAGGCTTTACCTTCTTTTATAAGCTTTTCTGCATATTCATTGTATATATGAAGCCTTTCGCTTTGCCTGTACGGTCCGTATTCACCGGGTTTGTCAGGCCCTTCATCCCATTCTATGCCAAGCCAGCTTAACTCTTTGAATATTAACTTTTCAAAATCCTTTGAAGATCTTGTCAAATCCGTATCTTCTATCCTCAATATAAGCTTAGCACCTTCGCTTCTTGAAAATAGATAATTAAATAACGCAGTGCGTATATTTCCTATGTGAATAGCACCTGTAGGGCTTGGTGCAAACCTAACTCTTTTTTCCATATAGCCATCTCCATCTTTTGTATTCATCATATACCATTATACAAATTTTATTTCATACTTACAATATGTTTTCATAAAAACGGCAATCTAATACTTAATTAAAGCAATAAAGGGATAGTCTCCTATCCCTTTAATCATTTAACCGTCATGTGATTTACTTTAACAGACGGAATGCTTGTAAGCTCTTTTGAAAATTCGTTTATATACTTCTCATCACCTCTGACATTTAACGTTATAAGCCCATTATCATCGTTGTCATCGTGTATTCCAAACCTGGCCAATATGTTTTGTCCATGCTTCGTCAATACTTCTTGCACCTTTGGTGCAAAATCCGATCTTTTATCGACAGAAATCCCCATTATGTAAATGGACATTAAACCACTCCTTTCCTACTTTATTTTTTTGTCATTCTTAAAATATTATGCAAAAAAGGAGCATTTAGCTCCTATATATTTTCACTTATTAATTCTTTAACTTTCCCTAAAACTTCATCGTATTTTAATTCTATCGGCTTTTCTTCTTTTCTTAATTTCAGCTCAACAATATTGTCTTGGGCTTTCTTTCCTACGGTTATTCTAATAGGTATACCTAACAAATCAGCGTCATTAAATTTTACGCCTGCTCTCAAATCCCTGTCGTCAATCAAAACCTCAATGCCAGCTTTAGATAATTCATCGTACAATTTCTCTGCAAGATCTCTCTGCGCATCATTTGACACATTTACAGGTACAACTATGACGTGATATGGTGCTATAGACATTGGCCAAATGATGCCTTTGTCATCGTGATTTTGCTCTATTGCAGCAGCCGCAATTCTGTTTAACCCTATGCCGTAACAGCCCATTATTATAGGCTTTTCATTGCCATTTTCATCTATATAATTTGCACCTAATGCATCAGAATATTTTGTGCCTAATTTAAAAATGTGTCCTACTTCAATTCCTCTATCCAGTTTTAAAGGATTTCCACATTTTGGGCATTTATCGCCGTCTACAACTTTTCTAACATCTGATACTACATCCGCTTTAAAGTCTCTTCCGTAATTGACATTTTTCAAATGGTAGTCTGTCTCATTAGCGCCGACGATGACATTTCTCATGGCAGGTATCTCCGCATCTGCTATAATCATTACATCCCCTTTAAGTCCAATAGGACCAGCAAATCCTACATTGGCAGATGTGACTTTCTTTACAGTTTCTTCATCAGCCAATTCAACATCATTTTCGCTTACATTCAAAAGATTCGCCAGTTTTACAAGGTTTACTTCCCTGTCGCCTCTTATAAGAACTGCAGCTACCTTATCCTTGTACTTGTATATCAACGTCTTTACAAATCTTTCTGCTTCAACATCCAAATGCGACACAAGTTCATCGATCGTCTTTACATCAGGCGTATAAATTCTTTCTAATGTCCTCATCTCTTCATCACTTACATGCTGAATAGTACATTCTGCCTTTTCTTCATTGGCAGCATAGCCGCAGTTGTCGCAATAGACAATTACTGCTTCTCCAACATTAGATGTCACCATAAATTCTTTAGAATCCTTTCCACCCATAGCACCTGTATCAGCTTCAACGACAGTGTACTTTAAGCCGCACCTGTCAAATATCCTGCAGTAAGCATCGTACATCTTATCAAAAGACACATCCAGTCCATCCCAATCGACATCAAAGCTGTAAGCATCTTTCATTATAAATTCGCGAGACCTCATGACACCAAATCTGGGCCGCCTCTCATCTCTATACTTCGTCTGAATCTGATATATTGTCAATGGAAGCTGCCTATATGACTTTACATCATTTCTTATAAGGTCTGTAAAAACTTCTTCATGGGTAGGACCTAAGCAAAATTCCCTGTCATTTCTGTCTTTTAGCTTAAACATTTCAGGTCCAAAAACATCCCATCTGCCGGATTCTTTTAAAAGTTCCGCAGGTATTATGGCGGACATAAGCACCTCCTGTGCCCCTGCTCTGTCCATCTCTTCTCTCACAATTTCTTCAATCTTCTTAAGGACCCTTTTGCCAAGCGGCAAATAAATGTACACACCTGATGCAAGTTTTCTCATCATGGCGGCTTTTAACATGAGAATATGGCTTGGTATCTCAGCTTCCGCTGGTACCTCTCTCATCGTTGGTATAAACAATTGTGATAATCTCATCGTCTACCTCCTAATATTTATCATGTTTGTATTTTATTTAATTTAATTTTAACTGTCAATACATTTTTCAGAAAGACTTGCTATCGCGTACGCAGCAATTCCTTCTTTTCTACCTGTGAATCCAAGACCTTCTTCGGTCTTTGCTTTAATGTTAACTCTGTCAATCCCAATATTTAAAACTTTCGACAGATTTTTGGATATAGCATCTTTATACGGTGCCAATTTCGGTTCCTGAGCTACAATGATGCAGTCAATATTGTTTAAAGAGTATTTATCTTTTATCAAATCTAACGTCTTCTTAAGGAGCACAGTGCTGTCTATATCCTTATAGATCCATTCGGAGTCAGGGAAATGAGTTCCTATATCGCCTAACCCTGCAGCACCGAGAATTGCATCAATGACAGCATGTATAAGGACATCGGCATCTGAATGACCTAAAAGCCCCTTAACGTACGGAATCTGTACACCGCCCAATATCAATTTTCTTCCCGCCTCTAATCTGTGTACGTCATATCCAATACCGACTCTCATAAAAACACTCCTATCCCTTAAACTCGAAATTTCCATTTCTATCCACAAAAAGACGAGTTTCAGACTTCCTAAATCTGTCTTTTTGCTTTATTGTTTTAACAGCAAAACCTTTATTTGTATGAATCATGATAGACCTTGCTGCAAAGTCTGGTGAAGAAAAGTGGTATTCCCCTTCTTCATTAATAGCCATGTACCAATTTACTTTTCCAAAGACATTGTACTTTTTAAGTTTTTGCCCTCTGTCAAGCACAAGGACTTTACTATCTGTCAATATATTTACAAAAGACAATATCTTTTCCAAAACGCTTGCCTTAGGTGCTTCTTCTACGCCCAATATTTCTTTTAGATGCGGAATAGAAGCATTTAATATTCCTCCATGGCCTGCATTCAAGACATATTTATTTCCCTCAACTCCTAAAGCACTTTTAATCAATACGGTTCCATCCCCTTTATCATCTCTCACAACACCAACAGCCCGACCGTCAGGCCACAATACGCTATCGTCACTATCAGCAACTTGAATGAATTTATTCGTGTATATACCATTTCCCGAAAAAACATAAACTTCATCGGCTCTTTCATAAAATTTATCAATTGAGCTGTTTAATTCATTTAAAAATCTATTCTGTTCCTTCATGTAAAGTATATTTTTAAACACGATCTTGTTGTTTTTAATCGGGTATTTAAAAACGTAGTTTCCATATTCAACACTTGGCATGAGAGATTTTATAGATGGAATATATCTTCTTATTATCATAAGCTCATCTTTCTCCCCTTTTATTTTACCTATAGCCCAGATAAATCCCCTTAAAAGTATATTTAAAAAATCCTCGTCGTTGTCAGGAGGAACTGCACCGCCTTCCCACGCATAATATGCATTAGCAGCTCCATAATGAGGAGAAGATAAAAAAACCACTTTGCCTACATCATTTCTGTAAAAATCTCCTTGCACATAGCTTCTAAGAAGTAAACCACCCATGCTGTGGCATACAACGTCGACTTTATCGCAATTATTTTTTATTTTTGCCTCATTTATCTTAGACATAAGTGTGTTTACACACTCAGGTATATCCTTCCACCATTCATAATAGCAAATAAAAAGATTTTTGCCCTCCGTATATCCCAATGATTTCAAATTTTCAACGAAAGAATCGTATATATAACCTGCAGGTCCAAACCCCCATGCTTTGCCAACAAGCGTAGGAACATACATGGAGCCAAATATTCCGTGAATAAATACAAGAGGCCTTCTCATCACAATCACCTCATATAATTTAGGCATCTCTCCTGCTATAATTATATGAGGTTAAAATAATAATGTTATTGATATATTGTTTTTAAGAAAGCCTCAGATATTATCAAATCCTCAGGAGTAGTAATCTTTATATTCCTGTAGCTACCTTCCACAAGTTTTACTTTATGTCCAAGCCTTTCTACAAGGACAGTATCATCTGTACCTAAAAAACCATCTTCCATTGCTTTTAAATGTGCTTCGTATATAAGCCTGTATTCAAAAATTTGTGGCGTTTGGATGGCCATAAGATTTGTCCTATCAGGGGTATCTACTACAAAATTGTCATCGTCAACTACCTTTATAGTATCTTTCACTGGAACAGCAATACCTACAGCACTGTGATGTTTAGACTCTTCTATGCCCTTTTTTAGTGTGGCCTCGTCGATAAAAGGTCTTGCTCCATCATGTATCATCACTATGTCGCATCTGCTATTCACAGCCTTTAACCCATTGAAAACAGATTCCTGTCTCTCCATCCCACCGGCAACTATCTGCTTTACCTTTTTAAAATTATATTTATCGATTATTTCCCGTCTGCAGTAATCTATGTCTTCGTTAGACACCACTAAAATTATCTCATTAAGTTCCGATAATTTTTCAAAGACATTTAGAGTATAGTATAGAACAGGCTTTCCGTTTAATTTCAAAAAAACCTTGTTTAATTTTGTTCCCATTCTTCTGCCTTTACCAGCAGCAACGACTATTGCACTAATAAACATAATGCACCCTCTACAAAAAATATACTGGTAAAATTATATCATATTCACCATCTTTCCGCCATCGACAAAATAAAAAAGGCATCTTCCAAAAGAAAATGCCGTGAACCTACTCCATCCTATAGAGGGTGGAGCTTCCTACTTCATAGACCGTTGCCTACTGCTATTCACAGCAGGTCTTACACAATCTCCATAGGCGTAACTTCGGGAGGAACCTTCCCTACGAAAAATGTTGTTGCGTTTTTATACAGCTATTCTTAATTGTCTTAATCCTTCATACAGCACATTTATCGCTGCATTTATATCTCTATCTATCTCTAATCCGCACTCGCATTTGTGTATTCTTACTGATAAGTCTTTTTCTACTATTTTCCCGCATCTTGAACATCTTTGTGATGTATATGCTGGATCTACTTTTACGAAGATTTTTCCTTCTTTTTCTGCTTTATACTGGAGATATTTGTCTAACATTCCCCATCCTGCATTTGCTATCGATTTTGCAAGTTTATGATTTTTCATCATATTTTTTACTTGCAAATCTTCAACGCATATGATGTCATTATGTTTTACTATGTTATAGCTTATCTTATGTAGATAGTCCCTTCTTTGATTCGCTACTTTTTCATGAAGTTTCGCTAATTTTTTCTTTTGCTTTTCTCTGTTTTTGCTTCCTTTCTTTTTTCTTGAAAGTTGTCTTTGCAGTCTTTTTAGTTTCTTCTCTGATTTTTGTAGCCATCTAGGATTTGAGTATAATTCTCCATCTGATGTCGCAGCTATTGAGTTTATTCCTTTGTCTACTCCTATTGCTTTTTCTTTTATGACTGTTTTATCTTTTTCTTCTTCTACTTCAACTGATAGATTTATATACCACTTTCCTGCATGGTATTTTATGTTTATTGTTTTGACTTTTGTTGGATCAAAGTTTCTATGTGCTTTGATTTTTATATGCCCTATATTTTTTATGTATACATATCCTTCTTTCCCAAAGTTTCTTTTTGTTTCACATTGTGGAAGTGTTATTGATGTGTAGTGATATTTATCTTTGAATTTAGGATATTTGGCTCTTTTGTCAAAGAAGTTTTTATATGCTCTATCTAATCTTCTCAACACATCCTGTAATATTTGCGACTGTACTAATTTGTATTCTGTATGTTCTTTTTTATATTTTGGAAGCATGTTCTGCTGTTCTTTATATGTAAGTCCTTTGCCATATTGTTTGTAATGTTTTATTCTTTGATCCAGTGAATAGTTGTATAATTTGCGGCACAAATACAATGTATAAAAAAGCTTTTCTTCCTGTTCTTTTGTTGGTTCTATGAGAAAATGCTGACATATCATCATCTTTTCTCACCTTGGCTTTCTACAATAAAATTTTCTGTATCTATTATGGCATATTATTCTATGGAAAACAATAAAAATACATCTCCCACCTATAGAGGATGGGAGACTTCTTTCAAGCCTTCGTTAAAATATCACATAGCTTTTTCTTGATCTGTTTGCTTCGGTTTGGCAAATATCATTCTACCTGCTGCAGTCTGTAAAACGCTTGTTACAAGGACATCCAATGTATCGCCTATATGTTTTTTGCCACCGTCTACCACGATCATAGTGCCATCGTCAAGATAGGCTATGCCTTGACCAGATTCCTTCCCATCCTTTATGACCTGAACGACCATCTCTTCTCCAGGAAGCACCACAGGCTTTACCGCATTTGAAAGTTCATTTATATTAAGGACGGGTACACCTTGAAATTCAGCTACTTTATTCAAATTATAATCATTTGTTATGACTTTCCCATTCATCATCTTAGCAAGCCTTAAAAGTTTCGTGTCTACTTCGGATGCGTCCACATCCTTATCTACAATCTGCACCTTCATATCCAATTCCTTCTGTATCTTATTTAAAACATCAAGGCCTCTTCTGCCTCTATTCCTCTTTAATGAATCAGATGAATCAGCTATATGCCTCAATTCCTCCAGCACAAAATTAGGTATGATGAGTGGTCCTTCTACAAACCCCGTTTTACATATATCAAAAATCCTGCCATCTATTATGACACTGGTATCGAGAATTTTTGGTATCTCGCTTATCTCTACTTTTTGAGATTTTTGCTGTCCCATCTTTTTCACTATCGCAAACAAATTCATAAATTCATCTTTTTTCTTCAATGATATGCTTATTCCAAGATAACCGAAAAACACACTGATTATTATAGGAATAACCTTTCCTACAAATGGAAGCTGATAAATAGGAGCGCTAATAAGGTTTGCCAAAATCAATCCAATGATTAATCCAAAAGCGCCAACTAAGATATCGTATATCGGTGATTTTTGAAGTGCTGTCTCAAGCCAACCTTCGAAATCTTTTCCCCATTTAATAAGTTTAGGAGAAAAAATAAAAAATATGATTCCGCCTATCAAAGCCCCAACAGCGTATACAATGATTGATGTAATACTTGTCAATGTCAAATCCATCAGTTTTTGCAGCTTCAATACGGCCAAAGACAGGTAAGCCGCTTCAAATCCCACTCCTAAGCCAACTATCGAAATAATTCCTCTTACAATTTTGTATAACATATATTCACCTCCACTTCTATTATTATCAAAAATGTCACTAATTATAAGTCAATGGGGAAATTTTATAAAGGCACATAACAAATTTTACATGTATAGGGCTTCTTTAATAAAAGTATACTACTTATAGATAAACATTGTCAATTTACAAAAAATTTAGTCATGCTATAAATGTTATTTCGTGTAAATATTGACAACACAACATTTACAAGTATATAATTGATTTAAGATTTAAAGAAACGGGAGTGGGCATAACCATGAAGGATATAATAGTCGATGATCTACAAAACACAGTAGAAGAATACTTAATACGTCACAAAAGCATTCTCGATATTTTGACAAAAATTCAAGAAAGCAGTGCCAGAGTCAACAGAGCAGTAGCAAAATCTGTTACAGAGTGCGGTTGTCTAAAAATCAATGCACAAAAGCAAGAAATCCCTGAAGATGCCATGATAGAAGACGCACATAAGTACATCAAAACACATGTGGATGGTCAGTTGTGCGATAACTGCCGTGAAGTTTTAGAAACCGAAATCGGCAACAACATATTCTATATAATAGCGCTTTGCAACACTTTGGGATTAAACTTCTATGATATTTTGCTTAAAAAGGATAAAGAGCTTAATACGCTGGGAGTTTTCAATATGCTGTGATTTTAGTGGGGATAGACCCACTTTTTATTTTGCAATTACATCTGTAAGTTCTACGATGTTTTTAATCTTTTTTACGTTCATATCGTAATTATTTTCTACCTTCATCTGTGGCACTACTATTGTTTTAAACCCCATCTTTCTGGCTTCACTTATCCTTCTCTCTAAATTGCTTACAGGTCTTACTTCGCCTATCAATCCAACCTCACCAGAAAAACAGATGTCATTAGAGATGGGAATATTTAAATACCCTGATATTAAAGCTGCAACTATTCCTAAATCAGCCGCAGGCTCTTGTACTTTCAATCCACCAGCTATATTTAAGTATACGTCTGATTGTGAAAGATTTATCCCACATTTCTTTTCCAATACAGCCAATAAAAGGACAAATTTGTTGTAATCTATGCCTGTTGACATCCTCCTTGGCAATCCAAAATTAGTATGGCAAATAAGCGATTGAACCTCTAATAAAATTGGCCTCGTGCCCTCCATAGAGCTTATTACAGCAAGACCCGGTGCATTCAAATCTCTCCCAGATAAAAGCACTTCAGAAGGATTCTTTACCTCTTTTAAACCTTCTGATTCCATTTCAAATACCCCTATTTCATTTGTAGAGCCAAATCTGTTTTTGTAAGCTCTTAATATCCTAAATGACTGCGTCCTATCACCTTCAAAGTACAATACAGTATCCACCATATGCTCCAACACTCTTGGGCCTGCTATAGAGCCTTCCTTAGTTACATGACCTATTATGAATACAGTAATCCCGTTTTGTTTCGATAGCCTTAAAAGATGCTGCGTAACTTGCCTTACTTGCGACACACTGCCTGGTATAGTTGTGCTTTCATCTGCGTACATAGTCTGGATTGAATCAACTATAATAAAACCAGGCGATATCTTCTCTACGTGTCTTTCCACATTGTTTATGTTAGTTTCGGCCAAGAAGTATATCTCCTGCTTGCCTTTTATGATTCTGTCTGCTCTCATTTTTATCTGGCTTGATGATTCTTCTCCTGAAATGTACAAAACCTTTGTGAAATTAGACATCACGTCCGATATCTGCAAAAGCATAGTTGACTTGCCGATGCCGGGTTCTCCCCCAATTAAAACAAGAGAACCTTTTACAACACCACCGCCTAATACCCTGTCAAATTCACTAATTCCTGTTTTTATACGGTCTTCATCCTTTGCCTCTATATCTTTTAAAAGCTCAACTTTTGATGTAAGTACGCTTTCTCGCGACTTTTTGTCGCTGTCTTCAACTACCTCTTCAACAAACGAATTCCATTCATCGCAATTAGGACACTTTCCCATCCACTTTGTGCTTTCAAATCCGCACTGTTGGCAGACAAATTTAGTCTTATCTTTTTTCACATTTCCACCGACTTTCCATGTATATCTATCACTAAAATTATATCACATTGAAATATAAAAATTGGATACCCTCACTTAAGAGAGTATCCAAGTATGCTTAAACTTTCGTAAAATCAAATTTACCGTCTTTTAATTTAACTAAAACTTTATCGCCAGATTTTATCTCGCCTTTCAGCATAAGCTCAGAAAGCTCACTTTCAACAACTTTCTGTATGGCCCTTCTCAATGGCCTTGCGCCGTAAGTCACATCATAGCCTTCTTTAAGAAGTTCTTCTTTTGCATCATCTGTAAATTCAAGGCTTATGTTGTTATCTTTAAGCCTCTTATTCAAATCAGCGATCATCAAATCGGTAATCTTCCTTATGTCATCCTGCGTCAGTTGACGGAATACGATGATATCATCAATCCTGTTTAAAAATTCAGGCCTAAATGATTTTTTAAGTTCCTCTAAGATGTTTTCCTTCATCTTTTCGTACGATTCTTTTTCTGCGTTGCTTTCAGGCATAAAACCTAAAGTAGTCTGCTTCTTAATAAGCTGTGCTCCAACGTTGGAAGTCATTATTATGAGTGTATTTTTGAAATCTACCGTTCTGCCTTTTGAATCTGTCAGCCTTCCATCGTCTAATATTTGCAACAGTATATTAAACACATCTGGATGAGCTTTTTCAATTTCGTCAAATAAGATGACCGAATACGGCTTTCTTCTTATTTTTTCTGTAAGCTCTCCGCCTTCTTCATATCCAACATATCCTGGAGGAGAGCCGATAAGCCTTGATACAGAGAATTTTTCCATATACTCAGACATATCTATTCTGACTATCGCTGATTCGTCTCCAAACATGGCTTCTGCTAGCGCTTTGCTAAGCTCTGTCTTACCGACACCTGTTGGCCCTAAGAATATAAATGATCCAATAGGTCTTTTCGGATCTTTAAGTCCAACTCTTGCCCTTCTTATGGCTCTTGCCACTGCATCCACTGCTTCATCCTGACCTATTACACGCTTGTGCAGTATATCTTCCAAATGCAAAAGCCTTTCAGATTCTTCTTGTGCAAGCTTCTGTGTTGGAATGCCAGTCCAAAGGGATACAATTTGCGAAATTTCTTCAGCACCAACGCTTTTTTCTTTAACTAATGAATTCTGCTGCCATTTTGATTTTAAGTTTTCCAGTTGCTCTTTAACTTTTTGCTCTTCATCTCTTATCTTAGCAGCTTTTTCGTACTCCTGAGTCCTTATAGCCTCTTCTTTATCTTTATTAAGCATATTTAATTTATCTTCCAATTCTTTTATCTCTGGCGGCGCTGTAACTGTCTTAAGTCTGACTCGCGACGCAGCTTCATCTATAAGGTCTATAGCCTTATCAGGAAGGAATCTATCTGTTATATACCTGTGGGAAAGTTTTGCTGCTGCTTCAATCGCTTCATCGGTAATCTTTATCCTGTGATGTGCTTCATACTTGTCCCTTAGTCCTTTTAATATTTCTATCGTTTCTTCAACAGACGGCTCCTCAACCATTATAGGTTGAAATCTCCTTTCGAGAGCAGGATCTTTTTCAATGTACTTCCTGTATTCATCGATTGTAGTAGCACCAATGACTTGTATCTCTCCTCTCGCAAGGGCTGGCTTTAAGATATTAGATGCATCTATTGCACCTTCTGCCGCACCAGCACCTATTATAGTGTGAAGCTCATCTATAAAAAGTATGACATTTCCTGCCTTGATGACCTCATTCAATACATTTTTCAGCCTATCCTCAAATTCTCCTCTGTACTTCGTGCCTGCAACCATTGAAGCCATATCTAATGTTACAACCCGTTTACCCTTTAAAATCTCCGGTATAGTACCACTTTCGATGGCCTCTGCCAATCCTTCGGCGATTGCAGTTTTACCTACTCCAGGTTCGCCAATAAGGCATGGATTGTTTTTAGTCCTTCTGCTTAAAATCTGTATTACTCTTTCTATCTCCTTTTCACGTCCAATGACAGGATCCAACTTTCCTTCCCTTGCAAGCTCTGTAAGATCTCTTCCAAACTGGTTCAAGTTAGGTGTATTTGTATTCTTAGCTCTTTGCGCTTTATTTGTAGTGCCAGAAGGTTCTTCGCTTACCATCTTTACTATTTCTTCTCTGACTCTGTTGAAGTCTACACCTAACTCCATCAAAATCCTTACTGCTACGCCTTCACCTTCTCTAATAAGGCCCAATAAGATGTGCTCTGTTCCGATGTAATTTGTATTAAACCTTCTGGCCTCAGCAAAGCTAAGCTCCAAAACCCTCTTTGCTCTTGGCGTATATCCTACCACATCGCCAGGCACATTTCCCATTCCAATAAGTGATTCTACCTTTGCTCTTATATCTTCGTAAGTGACACCAAGGCTTTTTAAAACCCGGGATGCTATGCCGTCTTCTTCTTTAATAAGTCCTAAAAGGATATGCTCCGTTCCCACGTAATTGTGGTATAGTGAACGAGCTTCCTCCTGTGCTTGATAAAGCACTTTTTGTGCTTTTTCCGAAAATCTACCAAACATTGCCATAAAAACACCTCCTAAATTTTTATCCTTTAATCAATTTTGATACATACTCAGCTCTCTTAATATCTCTTTCATATGGCTCTAATTGTTTCCCTATTATTTTTTGTAGGTTTCCAGGCTGAATATGTGTTGTTATCTCATCTATCTTTTGAATGTCCAAATTTACAATGTTTAAAACAGCACCTAATCTAACGTCTGAAATAAGTTTCATGAATTCTTGAGTAGACATCACCTTTGCATTTGTCAAAAGACCGTATGATCTGCCTATTCTGTCTTCTATCTGCACTTTTCTCTTCTTGTAAAGATCCTCTCTTGATTTTCTCTCATTGGATATAATCTGTTTTACAATGCCTTCAAGGTTTTCTATTATGTCTACTTCGCTTTGGCCTAATGTGACTTGATTTGATATCTGGTAAATATCGCCTAATGATTGAGTACCCTCACCATACATACCTCTTACTGCTATTCCAATTTTAGATACAGAATTTAGAACATTGCCTATCTGTCCAGTTATAGTAAGAGCCGGCAGATGAACCATCACAGACGCTCTTATACCTGTTCCTACATTCGTAGGACATGCTGTAAGGTAACCTAACTTTTCGTCAAAAGCATAGCTTATGTTTTCCTCAATCAAATCATCAATCTTGTCTGCCAGATCCCAAGCTTCTTTTAAATTAAGCCCATTAAATATAGTCTGAATCCTTAAGTGATCCTCCTCGTTTATAAGTATGCTTACAGTTCCGTCGTTTTTTATAAGGGCACTGCCGTTTTTAGTGTTTTGTGCAAGATCAGGGCTTATCAAATGCCTTTCAACAAGAGATTGCCTCTCAAGAGGAGTTATTTTTTTCATGTCGTACTCTGAAAACTGCGTTGAAAGTATTGTTTTACTGTCAAATATGGCCTTTTTTACCGATTCTTTGACTTTTTCTGCCTCACTTTCCGTCATGACAGGCGGAAATGGAATATTGCTTAAATTTCTGGCAAGTCTAATTCTGCTGGAAATCACAACATCATTGTCATGGTCAAACATCAGCATCACCTACTTTCCATACTTTTTCTCCAATTCTCTGATTTTATCTCTCAATTTTGCAGCTTCCTCAAATGCTTCCTCTTTTACTGCCTTATCAAGTTTCGCTTTAAGCTCCTCTATTTCTCTCTTTGCCCTTAATGCTCCACCTGTCTTTCTTGGAATCTTGCCTCTATGTCCAGTGCTTCCGTGAATTCTCCTTATAAGCGGGTTTAATTCATCTGAAAAAGAATCATAGCATCTACTGCATCCAAGCCTGCCTGTTTCTTTAAATCTGTCGTATGTCATGCCGCAATTGCTGCACTTTAATTGCTCCTCTATATAAGTATTTCCTGTATTTGGAAGAAAATTCATCAATCCTGCCAACAAATCCTGCACAGAAAATGGTGTAAAATTAACAAACGGTGAAAATGTCTCGCTGTTTAAAAGTCCTTCCTGTTGAGCGCATTGCTCACACAAATTCATTTCTGTCTTGACGCCGTTTATTATTTGAGTATAATGGACTGTCGCTGGTCTTTCTTTGCATTTATCGCACAACATTTTAATCACTCCTTTTTATCAAATTATTTGAAAGTTCTGCTAACATCACTTTTAAAAGTATCGCCCTCAAAATAGGCTTTTCGTACTGTGCAACAGGTAAAATCTTATCGTTAAGCACAGATTTCATCAATGCAGCTTCCCTTTCAGTTATCAGATCATGTTCTAATAAAGTATCGATGTAAAGCCTGCCTTTGCTTTCTGTTATGTTGTCACCTATATCTGAAATCAATTTTGACATCCAATCCTTGGAAACAGGCCTTTTGATTATTTTAATGTATCCGCCACCACCACGCCTGCTTTCAATGATGTATCCATTTGATAAGTTGAATCTCGTCTCAAGTACATAGTTTATCTGTGATGGGGCGCAATTGAAAATATTAGCCAGTTCATTTCTCTTTATCTCAATATATTCTTCATCAGCTTCTTCTATCAAGCTTTTTATAAAGTCCTCTATTAAATCGCTTAGCCTCGCCATCCCATCACCTCTTTCTTACTTTGACTTTCTTTGACCTTCACTTACTATTTTATTCCTCTTTTCTATACAGTCAACAACCATTTAATTTATATTTTTCCATTTAAGCATTATTTAAAGCAGATTAAACGTATATTTCAAATATTTATTAACTTTTACTCATCATAACTTTTATTTTCGCTAAAATAAAAATCACAATCACTGTAAAAGTCATTGTACTCATCTATGAACTCATGGCTTTTTCTCTTAATATTAGATTTTCCATATATGCTTAACATCTTTACAATGTCATCATCTATTTTTATAAAATCATTATTGCCATAATAAATATTAGAAAGTCTGTGATGTAGCGGCATAAAAAAACCTCCTTTTTTAATTTATATTTATTTTTTTCAAAGGAGGTCAATTCATACTATAAAATTTTATTCAATTTTGACTCTATCTTTTCTATATCTACATCGAAACCGGCCACATTTGTATCTATAGCTGCTTTTGCAACATTCAATGCAACCGCCTTAGCTACTCTTTTATCAAATGCTTTTGGTATTATGTAATCTTCATTTAATTCATCATCAGAAACCAATCCAGCAATTGCGTATGCTGCTTGAATCTTCATTTCCTCATTTATCTCAGTTGCTCTAACATCAAGGGCACCTCTAAATATGCCTGGAAAAGCCAGCACATTGTTTATCTGATTTGGAAAATCAGATCTTCCAGTCCCGACTACCAGTGCTCCGCCTTCTCTCGCCTCATCAGGATATATTTCAGGGATTGGATTTGCCAATGCAAATACAATCGAATTTTTGTTCATGGATTTTACCATGTCTTTTGAAAGCACATTAGGAGCCGATACACCTATAAAAACATCGGCACCAATCAAGGCATCAGCTAACGTTCCCTTTATCTTATCTTTATTCGTGATCTTAGCAATTGATATTTTTGATACATCTGTATCATTTCTTCCATCATAAATGATGCCTTTTCTATCACATAACACAACATCTCCAGCTCCAGCATTGATAAGTAACTTGGCTATCGCAATGCCTGCCGCACCAGCACCATTTATAACCACTTTAATGTCTTTCAAACTCTTACCGGCAATTTTTAAAGCATTTATCAATCCAGCAAAAACCACAACGGCAGTCCCATGTTGATCGTCGTGGAAAACAGGTATATTCAAAGCTTCTTTCAATCTTTCTTCAATCTCAAAGCATCTTGGAGCAGATATGTCTTCAAGATTTATGCCTCCAAAAGTAGGAGCTATGTTTATGACTGTCTCAACGATTTTATCAACATCTTTTGTAGCAATACAAATCGGAAATGCATCAATTCCTCCAAATTCCTTAAATAATACCGCCTTTCCTTCCATTACAGGCATCCCGGCTATAGCACCAATATCGCCAAGCCCCAAAACCGCACTGCCATCAGTGACAACTGCTACAAAGTTGCCTTTGTTTGTGTATTCATAAGCAACATCAGGATTTTTTTGTATCTCTTTGCACGGCTCTGCGACACCTGGTGTATAAGCAAGTGACAAATCTTTTGAATCATTGACTGGCACTTTACTTAAAATGCTGATTTTCCCCCTGTTTTCCTTATGTAATTTTAATGCTTCTTCTCTTAAATCCATTGTTACCCTCCTTAAAGTATACAGTATATTAAGAATATTATATATCATAATCTTGCAAATATCTATTACTTTAGTTTGATAAATCATTAAAAAGCACAATCGCATGTCATTTAGAACCTGTGATTTCGTTTTTATCTTATAAAAAAGGCTGATGCACTATGACATATACAGTCGGTTGTGCAACAGCCCCTTTTGAAATTATTCTTGAGATTTTTTTCTCGCCTCTATTACTTTTTCTGCAACAGCAGGTGGCGCCTCTTCATACCTTGCAAACGACATTTTGAATTCTCCTCTAGCCTGTGTCAATGATCTTAAATCTGTAGCGTACTTAGCCATTTCAGCTTGAGGAACTTCCGCAGTCACCACCTCCATGTCTCCTTTTGACTCCATCCCTAATATGCGCCCTCTCCTTTTGTTTAGGTCTCCAATCACATCCCCCATATACTCTTCAGGCACTGTTACTTCTACGTGCATTATAGGCTCTAACAAAACAGGATTTGCCTCTTCCATGCCTTTCTTAAAAGCTATAGATGCAGCAACTTTAAACGCCATCTCAGATGAATCTACAGGATGAAAAGAGCCATCCAAAAGCGTTGCTTTTATATTCACAACAGGGTACTTAGCAAGCACGCCTTCTTTTATGCATTCCCTAAGTCCTTTCTCAACCGCAGGAATGTATTGCTTTGGCACCGCTCCACCAAATATCTTGTCTTCAAATTTGAACTCTCCTTCTTTGTACGGTTCAAATTCTATCCATACATGGCCGTATTGCCCATGTCCTCCAGTTTGTTTTTTGTGCTTACCTTCCACTTTCGATTTGCCTTTTATCGTCTCTCTGTAAGGTATTATAGGCTCTGTAAGAACACACTCTACTCCAAATTTGCTTTGAAGTTTCTTGGATATGACTTCTATATGCTGCTCCCCCATGCCGTATACTATGACTTGCCCTGTTTCAACATTTTTCTCGACTTTAAACGTCTGATCTTCTTCCTGAAGTCTCTGAAGTCCATTGCTTATCTTGTCTTCGTCGCCTTTTGCCTTAGGCTCTATAGCCAAAGCCAATGTGGGCTCGGGGAATACAATGGGTCCATATTCTACTTGTTTTGCCTGATCACAAAGTGTATCGCCTGTCATTGTAAATTGCAATTTTGAACATGCTCCTATATCACCAGCAACCAATTTTGAAACGGGTATCTGCTTTTTTCCTCTTAATACATACAACTGTCCAATTTTTTCATTTGCCTTCTTTGTACCGTTATACACAGTGGAGTCAGAAGACACAGTGCCAGAAACAACTCTAAATATAGACAATTTCCCTACAAAAGGATCCGCTATCGTCTTAAATACAAAAGCTGAATAAGGTTTATTTTCATCTGCCTCAGCCTTAAATTTGTTGGCCTCAATAGGCGATGGCAAAACATCTGTCATAATATTTAACAATGCATCTATACCGATATTTTTTAAGCTTGACCCACAAACTACAGGAAAAATGTCCCTACTTTTCACACCTTCCTTTAAACCTTTAAGCAATTCGTCTTTAGAAAGCTCTTCTCCCGCAAAGAATTTCTCCATCAAGGCTTCATCATTTTCAGCAATATCTTCTATAAGCTCCTCTCTATATTGCGATGCACTTTCTTCCATCTCAGCAGGAATGTCTGATTCTTGAACCCCCTTCTGGGTGTAAACGTATGCTTTATTCGTAATAAGGTCTACATATCCAGTAAAACTGTGTTCACTGCCAATAGGCAATGTCATAGGCACAACTTTATTGCCAAACTTATTTCTCAACTGATCAAGAGTTTTATAAAAGTCTGCATTTTCTCTATCCATCTTGTTTATAAACACCACAGTAGGAAGTTTTTCAGCCTCTAACATGTGAAATGACTTTTCAGTGCCAACTTCAACCCCTGATGCAGCACAAACGACCAGCACAGCGCTGTCGGCAGCCTTCAATCCGCTTATTACTTCGCCAAAAAAATCAAAGTAGCCAGGTGTATCAAGCACGTTTATTTTGCAGTCTTTCCACTCAATCGGAATTACAGATGTGGATATAGAGATTTGCCTTGAAATTTCCTCAGGATCGTAATCAGATACAGTTGTTCCATCTTCTACGCGCCCAATCCTATCTATGGCCTTTGCATTATACAGTAGTGCTTCTGCAAGCGTAGTTTTTCCAGCTCCGCCATGCGAAACTAATCCAACATTTCTTATTTGTTGCGTTTTATAATCTTTCATATATATCCCCCTATCTTATTGCTTTAATATTATTATTCTATATTGATTTTAAATTTCCTCTTAAATTAAAAAATTTTTTATAAAAAACCTCCGGTATGCCCGGAGGTTTTTTATTCGCCAATTATTTCATATAAAATTTTTCTTGCTGCTTCTTCTATCTCATCAGGTGTTGACATGTTTAATACCATTTCCGTAAACTCTTTGGCCTTTTCATAAGTTACATTTCTTATGATATTCTTTATATTGGGTATCGAACTTGCACTCATTGAAAATTCATCTAAGCCTAATCCCAAAAGGATAACTGTTGTAAGCGGATCACCAGCCATTTCACCGCACATAGCTGTAAATATGCCTTCTTTGTGTGATGCATCTATGACATTCTTAATAAGCCTCAATATTGCGGGATTAAACGGCTTATAGTAATCTTTTATCCTTTCATTCATCCTATCAACAGCAAGCGTGTATTGGCACAAATCGTTAGTACCGATGCTAAAGAAGTCTACTTCCTTTGCAAGAAGATCCGCAGTCACCGCAGCAGATGGTATTTCTACCATTATGCCAACTTTTATGTTTTTATCGTATTTTATGCCCTTTCGATCCAGTTCTTCTTTGACTTCGTTTAAAATCTCATTCGCCTTTCTTACTTCAACTACCGAAGAAATCATCGGATACATTATCAATATGTTTCCATATGCACTGGCTCTAAGCAAAGCTCTAAGCTGTGTTTTAAACATCTCTTTTTCGTCAAGGCAAAGCCTTATGGCTCTGTAACCCAAAAATGGATTCATCTCGTCTGGCATATTTAGATATGGTAGCTTCTTATCACCGCCAATATCTAATGTCCTTATGGTGACTGGTTTGCCATTCATCTTCTCTGCTACGTATTTATATGCTTCAAATTGTTCTTCTTCTGTAGGAAAGTCATTCCTATTCATGTACAAAAACTCTGTTCTAAAGAGCCCTATCCCCTCAGCACCGTTTTTCAAAGCACCTTCTACGTCATTGGGTGTGCCAATATTTGCCGCCAACATTGATCGCCTTCCATCTTTGGTTACTGCAGGCAAATCTTTTAATTCTTTCAGCTTTTCAACTCGAATCTTGTATTTATCCCGCTTTTCCTCATATTCCTTAAGGACGTCTTCAGTGGGATTTACAATTACGACTCCTTCATTTCCATCTACAATGGCGATATCGCCATCAGAAACTTGTTTAGTGACATTCCCTGTTCCTACTACTGCTGGAATTTCTAATGACCTCGCCATAATAGCAGTGTGGGAAGTCCTGCCGCCTACATCTGTAGCAAATCCTAAGACTTTTTCTTTTCTCATTGTAGCCGTATCAGATGGTGTTAAATCTTTGGCAATTATTATCACATCTTCATCAAGCTCTGACAAATTTACATCCACTATGCCGTGTATATTATTTATTATCCTATGTCCAACATCCCTTAAGTCAACCGCTCTTTCTTTTAAATACTTGTCGTCAAGAGATTCCATCACGGATGCATGCTGCTCAATGACGTGGTTCACCGCATTGTCAGCCGTAACATAATCAATTTTTATCATATTTACAACAGAATCATAAAGCTCCGGGTCGTTTGCCAGCATAAGATGTGCTTCAAAAATCTCAGCCTTGTCTTTTCCAAACTCCCTTTCCGTCTTTTCCTTGATCTTTTCCAATTGAGCTTTCGTTAATTCGATTGCATTTTCAAATTTTGCTATTTCATCTTTTACCATTGATTCATCGATAGTTTGGGTATTGATTTCAGCAAACTTCTTCTCATACAAAAAAACCTTGCCTATTGCAATACCCGGTGATGCCGCAACGCCTTTTAACATCTTTTTTCCTCCTCATTTGACTTTAATAGATATTATAGCATAATAGTAGTACAATTTTAAGTGTTTATAATATTTTGCCAACAGTTATTAACTGGCAAACGATAAAAATAGTGTATCATTTATAGACTGTTTTTTCAAACATGTTTCACTTATCCCACCTTCACAATTTATCATATCATAAAAATCAAATTAATTGAAGCTTGCTGTGAAAATAAATCAAAACATGACAAAAGTGAGGATGTTAACCTCCTCACTTTTGCAGTATCTTAAGAGCATCTTCAACGACTGCCTTCGCATTTTTTATGGCCTTTTGCGCTTCCACCTTATAAATCGGTTTGTCCTTAAACCTCGATTCCTCTTTCACAGCCACATCTGCTGCAAATATTACCAAATCTGCTTCATCTACTTCTTTTTTTGATATTTTATTTTCAATGCCTATTGAACCTTGTGTTTCCACTTTGATTTTATGTCCTAATTGCTTTGCCGCCTTCTCCAATGCTTCGGCAGCCATATACGTATGCGCTATTCCTGTAGGACAAGCTGTAACTGCTACAATTTTCATTTTGCATCGACCTCTTTTTAGTATATTGTACTATATTCATGATATCATAAATATCACGCTGTTACTTCTTCATCTTCATTTTCATCTTCTGTAACATTTTTCTTTAGACTATTTACAATTAACGCCGTCACTGCAATTCCAATTAATACTGCAACTATAAACCCTATTTTGTTATCTATAACAGGCAGCACTATGGGACCACCGTGTGGTGCATGGTCACCAACTTTAAATATTGCCGCAACCGCTGCAGATATAGATGAACCTATCATTATAGACGGAATGACCCTTAACGGATCACCTGCGGCAAATGGTATTGCACCTTCAGTAATGCCAATTAAACCCATTGCCAATGCACCATATCCAGCTTCTCTTTCTACTTTTGTGTACTTTTTAGGTGCCAAAAGTGTCGCAACACCCATACCTAATGGTGGAGTACATATAGCAGCCGCAATTGGACCCATTATGGTATAAACTCCTTGACCTATCATTGCTGCACCAAACAAAAACGCAACTTTGTTGACAGGACCACCCATATCAAACGCAATCATAGCACCCATTATTAAAGCCAGAACTATAGCATTCCCTGTAGACATTGATTTTAACCAATTAGTCATAGCTTCCATTGCAGAAGCAATAGGGTTGCCTAAGATATATATCATAAGACCACCTACAATAAGTGACGTCAATATTGGTATAACAAATATAGGCATTATAGGCCTTAAATTTTTGTGAACTTTCCAGCCTTTTATCCACCTGGCCACATAACCTGCAATAAACCCTGCTACTATTCCGCCTAAAAAGCCTGCTTTCAACTGATTCGCCAATACACCGCCAACAAGTCCGGGTGCTATACCAGGTCTATCTGCAATTCCAAACGCTATGAATCCAGCGAGAACAGGTACCATCATAGAAAATGCTGCGGAACCTATGTCATTCATGTTCTTAAGTACAGGATTTGTTATTACAGCTCCTTTACCTGCTTGCACGCCACTTAAAGCAATTGAAAAAGCAATCAAAACACCACCAATCACAACAATCGGTATCATATAAGATACACCAGTCATAAGATATTCTCTGACTCTTTTTAGTTCTTCTTTCATCATGAATTCCTCCTTTTACTCGATATTTATGTCATTTAAAGCTTCTAAAATATCAGTTTTATCATTAGCTTTTTTTAGCCTTTCCACAAACTTTTCATCCATGAGCTTTCTTGATAATTGCGATAAGATCTTAAGATGAATTCCATTTACGTTTTTGTTTGGAATCCCCAATAAAAATATTATTTCTACTGGGTTTCCATCGAGAGAATCCCACTCTATACCATGGACTGATTTTCCAAAGACAATCATCGCCTCCTTTACAGCATCTGATTTTCCATGTGGTATCGCGATACCATTGCCTACACCTGTTGTGTATGTCTTCTCTCTTTCAAACACACTTTTAACAAAATCATCAACAGAAGTGACTTTACCATCATTAAAAGCAAGTTGTGATAGCTCTATTATGGCACTTCCTCTGTCTTTCGCTTCTAAGTCTAGTGTGATTAAATTTTCGTTTATTATCATATAGGTTCCCTCCAATATGCAAGTTAAATGAATTGATAAATTTCATTGCCACAACGATAAGGTAAAAATATTTACTAATATACCATCACTTCTTGTATAAATTATATCTCGATATCTGACCATTTTCAATATGTTAATCGTTTATCTTTTGTTCCTGATTAATGTGGCAATAATTTATCATTTATTATGTTGTATAAAACCATATATTCTTTATAGCAATTAAAAAAGCGGTTTTTACCGCTTACACCATATTATTAATCAATAGTTTTTCAATTTCTTTTTTGTCCTTCAGTTTAACTAAATTTTCCCTAAAATCCGTGTCGTCGATATTATTATAAAGTTTCCTAAAAAACTTACTGGCATATCTTATATCAGCAGCATTTATTGATACCATTATGACCAATGTCACATAACCATCACCCCAGTTTATAGGCTTTTTTAACCGTGTAACTGATATGACAGATTTGTTTACATTCTCGGGATTTCCATGTGGGATCGCAATACAATTGCCAATATATGTAGAGGAAACTTTTTCTCTTTTTAACACATCGTCCAAATACTCATTTTTAACATAGCCTGTTCTGATTAGTTCAGATACTATGTGCTTAAGCAGCGCTATTTTTTGTTCAAATTCTCTATCTGCATCAATGATTTCTACATCAACTATCTTTTTACTTTCATAATATTCATCTATAAAATTTTCCAATTTCTTTATATCGCTTTGTGTCAAAAGCGGTGTTATATTAATAACTGGTTTGTTGCTTTCGACCGACACAGTAGATATAATAAAATCTACATTATCTGACATTACATCATTAAGTGATAATGACGATACTATATCAACTACTTCTATATTTCTAAACCATCTTTCCAATCTTACAGCTAAAAGCTGGGATGTACCAATTCCGCTGGAACATACAACTAAAGCCCTAAGAGGCTTCTTTGCCCTTTCAAAAGCCGCACCCAAATGCAAAGTAATATATCCAAGTTCTTCTTCTCCTGCTTTTTTGCCAATATACTTTTCAAAAACTGTACTTGTCATCCAAGCTACACCAAATATATCTGGATAATTTTCTTTGATTTGATTTAATATAGGATTACGAAGCGTTAAACCGTATTTTAATCTGTTTATCGTTGGCTTTAAATGTAAAATCAGTCCATTTAAAAGTTGGTTGTCTTCGCTGAAATCAACAGACAAAGCTTTTTCTGCTATCTTTATTATCTCTTTTGCCATCGTAACAGCTATATCAATATTTTCATCTTCTTTTATTTCAATATCTATGTCGTCAAGTTTGTTCTGCTGCATTTTTGCACCTAATATATGAAGCAAGATATATCCAACTTCTGAATCAGGCAACCTTACACCAAAGTTATCTTCAATCTCTTTGGCAGCTTTTTCTGCAATATCATATTCTTCATGTCTTTTTAATTTATTTAATACATCTGCAGATAACCTTATATCTTTATTCCTTCTAAGCCTTTCCATCGATATTGCTATATGTATAATTAGACTTACGAAAGCCTCATCAGAAAATCTAAACTCCAATCTCGATTCCATATTAGAAACTATTTTTTCAAGCTTTTTATAGTCAATGTCAATTAGTTCCTTTAATCGCATTAGTGTCTTATAGTCTATTCTGCCTGTATAATCTTCATACAAAAGTTCCTTAATCTCATCTTGACCTTTATTAGAAACTATTAAACTTGCTGCGGCATTTCGCCAATTTTCTTCATCTCCAGATATCTCTATGCCATAATTGGTTTTCTTTATCAATTTTAAATTGTACTTTGAAAGCCATTCTTCCACTAATTCAAGGTCTTTGTGAATTGTAACTTTGCTTACATAAAGTTCCTCTGCAAGTTCCTTAATAGTTATATTTTTATTGCTCATAAAAAGTCTTCTTAATATATAATTTTTCCTTGCTTCAGGAGAAAAAGGCTCCATGAATTTTGAAGCATTACTTAATTCAGTGGAAAGATCAAGCTTTTTGTTTTCAGGGCCTTCAATTATGATGCCTGTACCAGGTTTTTTCAACAATTTTAAACCTTTTTCATCCAAATACTTTTCCACATTTTTTAAATCGTTTCTAACCGTCTTATTGGAAACATTCAACTTTTCAGCCAACTCATCCACAACTATAGGTTCATCTCTACTTAGTAGTATTTTAATTATCTCAATTTCTCTTTCAGAAATATTCATAATTCATACCTTCCTCCACATCAGATCCAGTTTCAATCAAAATATATTACAACATAAATGCCGGTGTGAACCGGCGTTTATTGATCTTTGTTGCCATCAGCAACATTTTGATCAGTTTGATTGTAAGCATCATTAATAGATTTTTCTGCTTCGTCGTTTAATGTAATAACTTGCTGTGTAAACTCGTTTGAAACTTTTTCTCTGTACTTGCTGTCAAATATATACCTAAATATCTCCATTTTGAATTCCTCCTTGAAAGATCACTTACATATATTGTATCCACTCAAAATGAAGATATTATGAAGATTTATATTTCATACACAGCGACTCTATCTCTGCCTTTTGTCTTGCAGCCAGCGTAAAGAGCCCTATCGGCATGGCTTATGAGTTTCTCCGCAGACTCCGCTTTATTTGGAAAATCGGCGACGCCAGCGCTGACAGTTATATTTATATCACCTGCATCAGTCTTTATCGGTTTAGACGATACTTCATACCTTATCCTTTCAGCGATCACACACGCCTGTTCCGCTGTCAAGTTCGGAAGTATAACAGAAAACTCCTCCCCACCGTATCTTGCAACGATATCATTGTTTCTCACACAGCTTTTTATCCTTGAAGCAATCTCCCTAAGCACAGTATCTCCCACCATGTGCCCGTATGTATCGTTAATCTGTTTAAACCTATCTACATCCAGCATTATGAGGCTTACAGGCGTCTTTTCAATAGATGATTTTGCTATGCTGTCATGCAATATCTGATCAAAAAATCTCCTGTTATAAGTTTTTGTAAGAGGATCAGTAATAGACCTTTTACTTATTTCAAAATATCTCTTTGCGTTCATTATGGCTATCGAAGATTGCTCTGATAATGCCTCCATTATCTTTAAAGAGTCTTCATCGAATGCGTTGATTTCATTTTGAAATGCAGATATACACCCTATTATGCCTTCCGCTCCTTTTATAGGAACTACAATTACAGAATCGTAATAATTAGATATATTTTTGTCTAAGTAGCGCTTATCTGCTTTTAAATTGCCTATTATTACAGATTTCCCTTCACTTACAACTTTGCCTATAATCCCTTCATTGTTCATGTACACATCCTTAAAAGCACCTATTGATTCTTCCCTGCACTTAGTCTTTTCATTTATCAAAAAGCCATTGTCATCCTTCAAATAAATAGCTATCCCCGATACGGTTACTACTTTTTCCGTCTCATACAATATTGCTTCTAAAGTTTTGTCTAAATCCAACTTCGAATTGATTATTTTCACCATTTCATATAAAGCATTTAGCCTCTGGTTGGCCTTGTAAAGATCCCTAAAAGCCTTTATGAAAAACGACAGCAAAATCAAAGGTATGACGTGGTATATAAAAATAACAGTGCCAAATTTCATATACATATTAGCTAAAAATATACCTACAGGTACCATTATAAAATATGAAGCCAACTCTAAAATCGAGCTTTCCGTCCAATATTTCTTAAATAGAATTTTCCCCTGTGCTTTCAACGCATAATACAAGATAAAGTAATTTATCACAAAACTTGTGAGCACATAAATTACTACATATATTAGCTGCCCAATAGAAAATCGTCCGATTTTTCCACCTAAACTCTCATAAAGATGCCCCGCTACTATGTATGTTATGGAAAACATTGCTCCATTTAAAAATCCATTCTTTACTTTTTTTCTAAAAAATATTGTTTCAATCATGGTAGATGTTGTAGCCAAAAGAGCTGATGACTCTGTGCCATATATCAAGAAAGATGCTATCGTGATTACAGGGCTTATAGAAAGCTTTATATCGGTGTACTTTATGCCCAAATTGTCAAGAGTAACCATAACTAACAAAAGTATAGAAAATAACTTTATATCAATTTTAATGCCGTATTTAAAACATGTGTAGATAAGAAGCGAAAACCCCACCGCAATTAACACGAAATCAAACAATGTTTCCCTTTTTTTTAACATTTTTAACCCCTCTTAATCTAATTAATGTGTTATTCGACACAAATTAAAAAAATCCTTCATTGTTAATAGATAAAATTTTATATACAAATGAAATTATATCACATATATTATTCACAATTTGTCGTTTTTTGATTGAATTAAAAAATCTCCCTGTTTTAGGGAGATTTTTTTAACAGTCCATTAACCGCACTTTGAGTAACCGCAATTTTTACAGACTACACAGCCACCTTCATGTTCTATTTCACTGCCGCATTCAGGACAAAAGCGTTCTTCTTGTGTGTCATAAGTATATGCCGCCTGTAAAACTGCATCATCATTTTTATGGTTATTACCATTTATAGGTACATCAATTGGAGCAAAGTTTTCATCTTCTTCAACTTTTAATTTCATAACTTTCTCAATGACTTTGGCAATGGCATCTGGACACGAAAGAACTTTAATTTCCTTATTGTTTGCCATTTGCCTTAATGTAGAATGGCACCTTATGCCTTTTAGCTGCTCTACTATTGACTTCGCATCAAGACCCGATCTTAAAGCTATGGATATCAGTCTACTTGTAGCCTCTGACTGAGATGGACAGCCCCCAGCACGTCCTAAGTTAGTAAACACCTCGCAGATACCTTCGTCATCGTAATTGACGGTAATGTACAAGTTGCCACAGCCTATTCTCACTTTTTCAGTTATGCCTTTCGTCACAGAAGGCCTTGGCCTTGGGACGATTTGATTGCGACTTTCCTGTTTATCTTCCTTCACGCTTTCTTTTTCAGCTTTCTTTATTCCTAAATTAAGCACCTGTGAATCACGACTTCCATCGCGATAGATGGTGACACCTTTAAGACCCAATTTATAAGCCAGCTCGTAAACTTCCCTTACATCATCTACCGTCGCATCATGTCTGAAGTTCACCGTCTTTGAAACTGCATTGTCAACATGTTTTTGAAAAGCCGCTTGCATCCTTATATGCCAGACAGGATCTATGTCGTGAGCTGTAACAAAAACCCTTTTTACATCATCTGGTATGCCATCAATGCCTTTTAACGTGCCTTGCTGTGCTATCTTCTTCATCAATTCTTCTGAATAAAATCCTCTTTTCAAAGCTACTTCCTTAAATATAGGATTGACTTCCACAAGCTGGGTATTATCCATTACATTTCTTGTCATGGCTATTGCAAAAAGCGGCTCAATTCCGCTGGATGTTCCTGCAATAATAGATATTGTGCCAGTAGGTGCTATAGTTGTAGTTGTTGCATTCCTCAACCTTATGTTTTTGTCTTTGTATATGCTTTTATCGTAGTATTTAAAAACGCCTCTCTTTTCTGCAAGTCCCATCGATGCCGCTTTAGATTCTTCGTCGATGAACTTCATCAATTTATCAGCAAATTCCACAGCTTCTTCAGAATTGTAAGGTATATTCAGCATAAGAAGCATGTCAGCAAATCCCATAACTCCTAAGCCTATTTTCCTTGTACCTTTCGTCATTTCGTCTATCTGTGGCAGTGGATACTTATTCGCATCGATCACATTGTCAAGAAAATGCACAGCATTATGAACAGTATCTCTCAATTTATCATAATCTACTTCGTATTTGCCGTTTTCCTCTTTAAGCATATTTTTAAGATTTATAGAACCCAAATTGCAGGATTCATATGGCAAAAGTGGTTGTTCGCCACAATTATGTATAATTATCCCATTGGCATCAAATGCATTGATTCCAGGCACTTGTACATCATAAACATCTTCAAATCCATCTTCTCTAATATCCAAAACTCTCGCCATAAAGCGTTCTTTTCGAGCACCATTTTTATACGATGATAAAATAACTTTTAATTTATTCATCTTTTTATCATCTTTAAACCCTATACGTCTTGCATATATTCCCATATTATCGCCACTAATACACAGTTCATGCTGTGGCTTTATTTTATATTCCTTTAGACCACCTTTGCCATCAGGCATTAGCTTTATGTCATATTTTCTTCTGTTTGTATATATTTTACTTGCAATGCCCAATCGCAACAGCATTCTTTGAACTGCTTTTAAAAGTTCCAAATTGCTTTGCGAAAGTCTTATACTTGCCCCTTTTTCAGGACTGCCTTGCACAGAAGCATCACAATCAAAAAGTCCTCTAATAAAGCCTATGTAAGCATTCGACGACATTTTTTCCAACCGAGGAGTTATCGTTTTAAATCCATTGTGCATTCCCATTTTAAGCGCCAAGTCTCTTAATGACGCTAACTTTAGCCTGTATTCATTTCGCCCTTTTATTTCTATCCATCCTGCAAAATCTTTGCGATGCGGCAACTTCATTGCGCAATCCAGAGCATATTGCATAACATTATTTACACCATAATCATCAACGTCTCCTACAACTTTTCTTTCTTTCCAAACAGAAATAATGGCAGTGTCTTTCTTTAGAACTCCATCACCAACCAATAATCCTAACAAATATCCATCTTGTTCATCCAATTCGCCTGACCATCCTATCAAATTCCTATGATTGTTAAGAAGAATATTATCTCCTGGTTTTAGATCTTTTGCAGAAACCCATTCGGTCTTAATCTCATTTAAACTGTCATCTACAACTTTTAAGACTTTGTGGTCATCAGTCAATCTGACATAATACCCTTCAACAGTTTCAAGCACAACGATATGCTTATGCCCTGTTTTAAAGAATCCCTCATTTGTCGTTTTATAAATCCTACCGTCTATTACAGCATCAAAAGATCTTCCAATTAGATCATTAACTTGTCTTGGTCCTTCTGCAGTCATCACCCACGTGTCCCCTGTGACACATGGGTTAGTCGATTCAATCTCACCCACAAGAGGCGTTGGATTTTTTTCGTTTATGCGATCCAAAAATACGATTCCAGGTTCTCCATTTTTCCAAGCCATTTCCACGATAAGCTTAAATACTTCTCTGGCGTTTAAGCTTTTCACAACTTTATTGGTATGCGGATCTATTAAGTCATAATCCTGCCCTTTTTCAACTGCTTCCATGAAATCTTCTGTTATTCCGACGCTTATGTTAAAGTTGGTGATTTCATTGTTGTCTTGCTTGCACTGTATGAACTCAAGGATATCTGGATGATCTATCCTAAGTATGCCCATATTTGCCCCACGTCGTGTACCACCCTGTTTTACCGCTTCAGTAGCAGAATTAAACACCTTCATAAAGCTTACAGGACCAGACGCCACACCGCCTGTCGATCTCACTGTAGCTCCTTTCGGCCTAAGCCTTGAAAAGCTAAATCCCGTACCACCACCACTTTTGTGAATTATGGCAGCGTACTTCACCGCATCAAATATTTCTTCCATAGAATCTCCCACAGGAAGCACAAAACACGCTGAAAGCTGTCCTAATGGCCTTCCTGCATTCATAAGCGTTGGAGAATTGGGCAGAAAGTCCAAATTCGTCATCATCTCATAAAACTTTTTTTTGACTTCTTCAGTGTCTGCGTTTATATCGTACTCTTTGTCTACATCTGAAATTGCTTTAGCAACTCTCTCAAAAAGCTCCTCAACGGTCTCAACGACGCGTCCATTCTCATCTTTTGCCAAATACCTTCTTTCAAGAACCTTCTTAGAGTTTTCAGTTAAATTCATTTAAAACCTCTCCTCATATGTATTTAACTACAATATTTTGTATGCTGATAAAGTTAATTATACATCTTATTGTGTGTTTGGACAAATCTATTCTCATTGAATTTTTCTGTCCATTTGACGTGATTTTTCTTCATATCTTAGATTTCTAAATCTTTATATCGTCATTTGCAAATTTTATTTGATACGCCATAAAAAAATATCCCGCCATCATGAACGGGATATTTTTTCTAAAAGCTCATCTACAATTTCTTTGTCGTATTCTCCATTTACATAACCTATTCTAAAGCTACTGTCGCCTTTCGCCACAAGTTCTTTTATGATTTTAGGCCTTTCTATCCAAATGTCCAATACATTAAAATCAGAGTCGAGAAATGCGAATGTAGGTATCTTTGCCTCTTTGTCTTTGCAAAGTGTCATCATGTCTTCCTCGTGCCCTTTTCTTTTTAATATGCGAAAATTAACTCCCAATATAGCACATATTTTAGCCATTATAGGCACGCTTACTTGGCAGTCTGGGCACCAACTTTCAGCAAAAGACAAAACGTTTGAAACCCTGCTGCCATTTTTAATATTCTTTATGCTTCTATCTATATTCACAGTTTTAAATCTATTTTTGAAAATTTCTGGTTTTTTGTTGTCTTCGCTATTAATAAATTCATCAAAGCTTATACCGCTATCAAACAATTTCTTAATATCCATAAAATCACCTATCTATTGAAAAATGAGCCCAAAACGGTCTTTGCACTGGATAATGTCATCCCCAACAGACTACCGCTTCTCGTCATTATCTCATCTAAAGCATCTACAACTCTATCAATCTGCTCTTTAGTAACAATAAGCGGTGGTTCAAACCTTATAACATTTGGGTTGTTAAGAGTATAGGCAGTTATGATACGATGTTTGTTTTGAAGTTCTCCTGCCACCAATGATCCTAAGTATTCGTTGGACAACTTTGATACGGCTCCTCCAGACAATTTGTCTAAAAGCCCGCCTTCTGGCTGGTTAAATTCAACACCTATCATAAGACCTTTGCCTCTCACATCTTTTATCAATTTATGTTTATCTTTTAGCTCCTTTAGCCTCTTTAAGAAGTATTCACCTTTTTCTCTCGCTGCATCAGGAAGGTTTTTGTCTAAGATAAGTTTTATGGCTGTAATGCCAGCAGCGCATGCCAACGTATTGCCACCAAACGTAGATGTATGTAAAAGGCACCTATCAGTGGTTCCATATCCTTTTTTCCAAATCTCATCCTTTGCTATATACGCACCTATAGGCATCACGCCGCCACCCAGCGATTTAGCCAAGCACATTATGTCAGGCACCACATTTTCGTGCTCACAGGCAAACATCTTTCCAGTCCTGCCAAATCCAGTCTGTACTTCATCAAATATCAGATACGCATCGTATTTCTCAGTAAGCTCTCTCACTTCTCTTAAATATCCATCCGGTGGCACTATGACGCCGCCTTCGCCTTGTATTGGTTCAACAATAAATGCTGCTACATCTTTATCCTTTAAAGCATCTTCTAATGCATTGGCATCCCCATATTCCACCTGCACTGTGTCAGGAAGGAGAGGCATAAAGTACTTTTGGTACTTTTCACGTCCTGTGACAGAAAGAGCTCCTGCAGATTTTCCATGAAATGAATTTTTGCAGTAGACTATTTTATGCTTGCCTGAGGCAATTTTAGCAAGTTTCAGTGCACCTTCCACTGCTTCAGCACCGCTGTTGCAGAAAAAGCTTTTCTTTAAATCGCCAGGCGTAACCATCGCCAAATCATACGCCAATGCCCCCGGAAAATCATTTACTGCAGCTTGAAGTATATTTGGAAAATCTTTCACTTTTTCTATCGCTTCATAAATCTCATCTGGATTGTGGCCTAAATTTAATGCACCATAACCGCCCAAGAAATCCAAATACTCGTTTCCATCGCTGTCCCATACAGATACGCCTTTTGCTTTCACAAAAAGCTTATCAAACTGCAACATCGACAGCATAGAGACAAAATTAGAATTTACGTACTCCTTGTAATTTTCCCGCACTTGGCTTCTGTTTAGTCTAAGCGCATCATCACACGTTATGTACTTTTGATCCTCTTTCATAAAAAACATCCTTTCCTTAAATTTAAAATGATACCAACAGTATAAATTTGTTTTATTAATGAAAAATATAATTAAACACCAAAAATCATTGGAGGTGTTTTTGATGTCAATCAGAAAGAGCCACTGGACCAACATCAAGGGAAACCGAGTGGAATTCGCTGCTGACATCTACAAGTGGGAGACAAGGCATTTTAAGCGAGAAGCAAAATCGCAAAAAGCCCAGTACAGAGCCCACAACCATGGCATAAGCAAAGATGTAAAAAGGCCTATGCACGACAAAGTCACATGAGGGAGATACATCTCTCCCTCTTTAATGGTGATGATGGTGATGATGGCAGCAATCGTCGTGACACTCATCTTCATCGGCAAATTTTATGCTGTCAAGCTGCTGTTTTACCCTCTCTCTTATCTCCTTAACATACTCCATCCTTAATTTTGACTGCTCTATCTTCTCTTCATCTGTTAAACCTTCATTTTTTGATTTACGGTACAGATAATTTATCCTGTCTATCATCTCTTTTGTAATCATATATTCACCTCAATAACTAATTAATAATTATATTATATGACTTTTATCAAAAAAGCAAAAGACGAGTAACCTCGCCCCCTAAACATTGTTAAATTTTAATTTCGATTTCACCTTTAATGTCAATAAAGTTTTCTTTAACGTCGCAACAATATGCGTATGCTTCAACACCTGATTCAATGGCGTCTTTCAAAGCAGATGCAAATTTAACATCTGTCTTTACATTTGGCGTAAAGTAAAGCACGTTATCCATCTGCACGAGAAAAACGACAGCAGCCCTCATGCCTTCTTCTTTAACACTTTTAAGCTCTAACATGTGTTTTGTCCCTCTTTCGGTTGGTGCATCAGGAAACATTACAACGCCATTTTCCTCAAGTGTTACACCTTTAACTTCTACGAAAAAAATTTCATCTTTCTTTGATAGCTTAAGATCAAATTTGCTGTTTTTATACGTCTTTTCTTTTTCGATTACATCATAACCTGCAAACTTATCCAATTTGCCCTTTAAAATGTTATCCATAACTACTTTGTTGGGAATCTGTGAATCGATAGATATAAGCCTTTTCCCTTTATAGACGAATTCCAATTCGTAAGGAGTTTTTCTCCCCATTCCTTCCCGCCTTTCAAGGACAACAGTTGCGCCAGGCACAAAAAGTTCCTTGCACCTACCTGTATTAGGCACATGAACAGTCGTAATTTCACCATCTATCTCTACACGAGCTAAAAATCTGTTTATTCTCTCTAAAAATCTCCCTCTTACAATAGGGTTTTCTATAAACATTTAACGCCGACCTTCCACAGTTACTTTATAAAGTCCTGTATGGTTACTTCAGCAAAACTCGTAGGAGTTTCCCACAACCTTATGCTGAAAAGATGAAATCTCTCACTTTTCAAAAGAGGGTCTAACTTTCTCCACATCCAAACTGCTATATTTTCACACGTTGTGTTAAAGCCTAAGACTTCATTTAAGTACGCATGATCCAATTTTTTTACCACTTCACTATCAACGATAGCTTTAAGATGAGCAAAATCTATGACCATTCCTTCATCGTCTATGCTGCCTTCTACAGTTACCTCCAGCTTGTACGTATGCCCATGAAGATTTTCGCACTTGCCATTGTAACTGGTCAAATTGTGAGCACTGTCAAATGTAAATACTTTTGTTACTTTCATACATCCACCACCTTGTGCCAATCTCTTTTATAAAGTTTCACACCTTTCTTGTCTGGTAGCCTTTCAATTATGCTGGACAATTTCTCCCCATCTTTCGTTATGTCAGGTGCAATATCATTAAGTGGAATCAACACAAAAGCTCTTTCCCACATGCGCTCATGAGGTATTTTTAAATCGTCATTATCTACAACCAAATCACCGTACAGAAGGATGTCTATGTCAATGGTCCTTGGACCCCATCTTACAGTTCTCTCTCTTTTAAGCTCCTTTTCCACACTATTCACAACTTTTAACAGATCATGTGGTTTAAGTTCCGTTTTTACCTTTGCTACGGCATTTAAAAATTTACCTTGCTCTTTATAACCTACAGGCTCTGTCTCGTAAATAGGCGACACCTTTTCTATGATAACAGAATTCTCTGAAAGCTTTATAAGAGCGTTTCTCAAGTATTCTTCCCTATCACCCATGTTAGAGCCAATGGATAAAAAGACATCTTTCATCTTACCATCGCATCCGTCATCTTGGCTACACGCCACATTTCTTTCACGTCGTGCACTCTGACGATGTCAGCACCTTTCACTATTCCAACTGCAACCGTTGCAGCAGTGCCCTCCATTCTTTCATTTACGTCAAGGTTTAAAACGCGCCCTATCATTGATTTTCTTGATGTCCCAAGCAATATGGGAAATCCCAATATTTTAAGCTCATCAAGCCTTCTCATCAATGTCAGATTGTGCTCTAAAGTCTTTCCAAAGCCTATTCCTGGATCGATCATTATGCTTTCCTTTTTTATGCCTGCTTTCAAAGCAATATCAATGCTTCTCTCAAAGAAGTTTATGACCTCCTGCAAAAGGTCATGGTACTCTGCCACTTCCTTATTGTGCATTATCACCACACCAGCGCCAAAATCGGCGACGACTTTTGCCATATCTGGATCTCTTTGCAAACCCCAGATGTCGTTTATGATGTGTGCTCCATTTTTAAGGCACTCGTAAGCCACTTTTGACTTCATCGTATCAATTGAAATTATGGTGTCTACTTCACACAACTTCTTGACTATATCATTTATCCTTGAAAGTTCTTCTTCAGCAGTAACTGGTTCGTATCCAGGCCTTGAAGATTCTCCGCCTACGTCTATTATATCAGCACCGTCTTCCATCATCTTTAAGACTCTCTCCATGCCTTTTTCCAATGTATTGTATTTCCCGCCGTCAGAAAAAGAATCAGGCGTCATATTCAATATGCCCATTATGTACGTTCTCTTGCCGATTTCCAACTCTTTATCCCTTAATTTCAACATATAAGCCATAACATCACCCTTTCCCTGTGATCATCGCTTTCCATTTATCAAAAGCATGACTTCCTCTCTTGACCTTTGATCTGTCTTAAAAAGTCCCCTAAGCGCAGACGTTACAGTCTTGGCTCCAGGTTTTTTTATGCCACGCATCGTCATGCAAAGGTGTTCTGCCTCTACGACGACCGCAACTCCTAAAGGATTTGCAGCTTTTACAATCGTATCAGCGATCTCGCTGGTAAGCCTTTCCTGCAGTTGAGGCTTTTTGGCTAAAATATCGACGATTCTGGCAAGCTTGGAAAGCCCCAAAATTGTGCCTTTTCTTGGAAGATACGCCACATGAGCAACGCCCATAAATGGCAGCAAATGATGTTCACACATGGAGTACATTGGAATATCTTTTACTATGACTATTTCTTGATGCTCGTCTTCTTTAAATGTCTTTATGACATCCATCACATTTTCATGAAGACCTGAAAAAATTTCTTCGTACATCCTGGCAACCCTATCGGGTGTCTCTAAAAGCCCTTCTCTTTTAGGGTCTTCACCTATAGCCTCAAGTATGTCGTAAACTGCTTTTTTTATCTTCTCTTTATCTATCATCGCCATGCTCCTTAAAAGAACTTATTTTTATATCAATATAACATTTTTTAGCCTCTCGTACAAGTATTGCGACAATTTTGACATAAAAATAAAAAACGGCTCTCATGAACCGTTTTTCGCTTTAAGAATATTTTCATTCATTTTCGTCTTTTGTTTCATCTTGATCTGTCTTTGGCTTCATTGTAGGGAATAATATGACATCCCTTATGGAATACGCATCCGTCATAAACATGATAAGCCTATCAATTCCAATGCCTAATCCACCTGTAGGAGGCATACCAACTTCCAAAGCATTTATGAAGTCATCATCCATCATGTGTGCCTCATCATTCCCAGCTTCTCTCTGCTTAAGCTGTTCTATAAACCTCTCCTTCTGATCGATAGGGTCGTTTAATTCTGAAAATGCGTTTGCGATTTCCCTGCCGTATATAAAAGCCTCAAATCTTGATGTAAGTGCTGGATTGTCGTGTTTTCTCTTGGCCAATGGAGATATTTCAACAGGGTAATCAATTATAAATGTAGGCTGTATTAGATGGCTTTCGCAAAGCTCGTCAAATACGAGAGCTATCACATCACCCTTCTTCATACCTTCTTTAACTTCAAGATGATGCCTTTTTGCAATTTCTATCGCTTCTTCATCAGACGATACTTTGTCAAAGTCGATATCCAAAAATTCTTTTATGGCATCAATCATAGTAAGTCTTCTCCACGGCGGCGTCAGATCTATCTCAGTACCTTGGTATACTATCTTTTTGCTGCCATTTACCTTTTCAGCTACATAAGCAAATAGATTTTCAGTTATGTCCATCATACCATGATAATCAGTGTATGCCTCATACAATTCCAAAAGTGTAAACTCTGGATTGTGCCTTATGTCCATGCCTTCATTTCTAAACACTCTGCCCATCTCGTACACTTTTTCCAGTCCGCCTACGATAAGCCTCTTTAAGTGAAGTTCCAATGCGATCCTCAAGTACATATCGATGTCAAGGGCATTGTGGTGTGTAATAAACGGCCTTGCTGCCGCGCCGCCTGCTATTGTATGAAGTATTGGTGTCTCTACTTCGATAAATCCTCTACTATCTAAAAATTCTCTAATAGCTTTTATGATTGCAGTCCTTTTGATAAAAGTTTCCTTTACAGTTGGATTTATAATGAGATCCACATACCTTTGCCTGTATCTTAAATCAGGATCTTTAAGCCCATGCCATTTATCCGGGAGTATTTGTAGTGACTTAGAAAGAAGCTTAAAATCCTGAACCCTTATTGTCACTTCACCAGTCTTTGACTTAAACACTTCACCTGTCACACCTATGATGTCACCGATATCAAGTATCTTAAATATTTCGTAATTTTTTTCGCCCAAAACATCCATCTTAAAGTAAAGCTGTATTCTTCCATCTCTATCCTGTATGTCAGCAAATGAAGCCTTTCCATGGCCCCTTTTGGACATTATGCGGCCAGCGATAGTGACTGTCTTGCCTTCGAATTTTTCGTAGTCATTTTTGATGTCAGAAGTCATATTAGTCCTTTCAAACTTGTCAATGCCATAAGGCTCAATGCCTAAGCTTCTAAGCTCGTCCAACTTGTTTCTTCTAATTTTTAAAAGCTCATTTAAGTTTTCATTGTTATTTACTTCATTTGTATTTGCCATAATACTCCTCCAGATTTATTTGTGTATTTCTAAAACTTTGAGTTTTATTATTCCTGCTGGCACTTCTACGCTAACCGTATCACCTACTTTTTTGCCTAAAAGTGCCTTACCTATAGGTGATTCATCAGATATTTTGTTATTCATAGGATCTGCCTCAGTCGATCCTACTATCGTGTACTCTGCTTCTTCTTTAAAATCCTCATCGTAGACTTTTACAGTGCAGCCTACACTTACTTTGTCAATGGCGATATCCTCTTCATCGATGACTTGAGCGTTTCTAAGCATGGCTTCTATTGTAGCTATCCTTCCCTCAATAAACGCCTGCTCGTTTTTCGCCTCATCGTATTCAGAGTTTTCGCTTAAGTCTCCAAATGCACGAGCTTGTTTGATTTTTTCAGCAACTTCAGGCCTTTTTACAGACTTAAGATAGTCTAACTCCTCTTCTAATTTTTTTAAGCCATCATAAGTTAAAATCACTTGCTTACCCATATTGCCAATCTCCTTTATAACAATATTGTATTTTATTCTATGTTTAAGCCATATCAATTATGATAATATTAATACACAAGCACTGCTTTATGCAGTGCTTGTGTCTATATTTTCATGTGGAATATTATAAAACAGTTTACAAATAAAGTCAAGTATTATACGGCACTAAATCTATTTTCTTTTAATCTCCTTGCCGCATTCTTTCTCACGTTTTCTATGGTTTCCTCTGATACAGCTCTTTCAAAGCTCCTGAATCCTCCAAGTTTGAAGCCGTGTTTTTTTGCCAACTTTGCTATCGTATCAACTTGCTCCACCGTTAAGTCTCTACCTAATGAGAAATTTTCTATCATGCCTTCCATTGCAAGTATCATTGTCTCTGCCATACACGCATAACTTGTCTTTGGCGGAAAACCAAAATTGAAGTGAAAATCCACATCGCCTGGCACTTCTACGACACCACCTTCTATAACCAATACATCGTCTCTTGCATCAGCAACTTCTTTAGACACATCTCTTGGCCTTGCCACATCGCAGACGACAGCACCGGGTTTTAGGTATTCAGGCTTTATAATGGTATCTACAGCACTTGTGACTGTCACAACTATGTCTGCGGTCTTCAAAGCGTCTTTTACGTCAGATGTGACTCTTGCAGCCATGCCTGTCTTCTCCAATAGGTATTTGCTGAAGTCCTCTAATTTTTGCTTGTTTCTTGCCACCAATGTCATGTACTTGGCTTCTCTGGAAAGTATCTCAGCGCACACTTTTCCTATGGAACCTGTAGCGCCTATTACTACAACCTCTGAATCCCTTATATCCTTTCCCATAAGCTCAGCAGCTTTTTTTGTGCCTTCTATGGCAGTAGCGATTGTATAGCTGTTGCCTGTAGTTACAGCAATATTGAGATTTTTTGCCACTGTAATCCCTGCATCTCCAACTACAGACGTCAAAGCACCTAATCCTACGATTTCAGCTCCCAAATTTTCTGCTATCTTGCCAGCTTTAATAATTTTTTTCATGACGTAATCTTCCGGAAGGCTCATCATCTGATTAGAGATAAGCGGCACTGCTACAAAATAGCCTTTCGTTTCAGCATACTTGCTTTTTACACCTGTTATCTCCGATACTTTAAGAGGCGGCAGCATTTTTGTAAATCCCTCTACAACGCTGCGGGGCAATTTATTCATAATCTTAAACTTTCTGCTGACATCTTCGTATTCAATTGGATGTATGATAAAAGCGAACTTGTGCATGTTAAATCATCCTTTCAACAAAATATTTACTTTTCTATTGAGGCTTTTTCACCGTTTAGATATTCTACCCTCGGCTCAAAGCCAATCTTATCGAGAAGCATATTGTAATCATCCGGTTTCATCTCAGATGGACTTTTGCCTGATAGCGATACGAGCACAGCTTCCATTACATTGGTGCCAAACGACCTTCCATTTAGATTTGGTGTCGTTGTGATAAGAAGCTTGACACCTCTATCTTTAAGCATCTTTACATCATCTTTTGTGACAGTATTTGTCACGATAATTTTGTCTTTCAGATCGTCAGGCATGTACTTTTTGACAAACAAATAATCGCCTGCTATTATGTCAGCTTCTTTATAGAATTTTTCGTACTTTCTGCCGTCTATTGAAAGCTGCTTATCTCCTGTAGGGTACAACATTTCAAATGGCATCTTCACTATTATAGGGGCTATAATGGCTGCCAATCCGTAAAGAAGTTTAAGTGAATGAAGTGGTATCGGCACACCTAAGGCAAATATCATATCGCCAAGCGTCAAATCAGCCCCATACTCATGAAATGTCTGAGTCATGCCGAACCGATCCATCGCACTCACTATGAGAACTTTCTTGCCTTTTATGTCCACTATGTTGTTGTCATGTATGTATTTTATTACCCTTCTTTCAAGCGTATTCTTAAGGCCAGAACCATCTACGATTGGCGATATCTTAGCAGCATTTTTAAGTGGAACCGCATCTTTTATGACATACCTTCTCTCTCCGGCATACAGGTACAAGTCTATACCGCCCATGCCAAATGCATCGACTTTCCCGTCAAGCTCTTTTATAAGCTCTATGGCTTTTTTCATATCGCCATCTGTGCCAATTCGTTCGATTATAAACTTTTCTCCTAATATCTCCGTCTCTACTCTGTTATTCCTTGTTGATGAGCCTATGCTTACGCTCACTACCCTTTTCACAAGATCATCTCCTTAAAGTATCCAAAATCTCAATTATGAGTTCAGGCTTTACAAAGACATCCTCTGTTATTGGAGAATGCCCTATGTTGACGCAAATCACTTCTTTGTCAAATATGGCTTCCATCAAATTTGTCCTTTTGTCAGAGCCAAGAAATATAATCGTGTCGTAAGACTGTACCTTTGCGATTATGTCCATAACCATATTAAAAAGCTCTGCACCCGTCATATTATCTGCAATGCCAAGGCGCTCTTTTTCAGACAAAAGCAAGATAAAATCAATGCCATAATCTTTCAATAATTTTTCAATTTCTTCTTTATTTTTAATTGGAAATCCTATTACCGCAATGTTTCCTCCTTTTCTCACCTCGCCTATGTTTTCCAACCTTGATATAAAGCTTCTATCGACTTTAAACTTTGACGCCGTCTCTTGCTGTGAAAAACCATTAACTCTCATTTCGATCATTTTGTCTATGATGTTGTGAAGCTTTTTGGTGTTTATTATCTTCTCGCCTATTTTTACAAAATCCATATTAACCATCCTTTATGTGCACAAATTGTGCTCATACTATTTATAATTCTACTACTTCCTGGCATATATTTCAAGATGGATTTAAGGCAAATGAAAAATTACTTCATTTGCCCCATATTTTTTCTATAGGCTTCATAAGCATCTCAATGAGCTTATTTGTGGCGGTAATTTTTACATCGAAAGCAACTAACAAATTAAGAGTATATCCTATTGCAACAAGTATAAAAAACACTACCACTTCTTTTGTCTTTTTCTTCTTTATAAGCCCAGGCACTTCCATAAATATTACTATCAAAAATATTAACGTTATTCCCAATGCGTTTAACATACATAACCCTCTTTTACCTTGGTTCAATTGGCTTTGAAGTAAGTCCAGACCTCTTTAGTGTGGCCTTCACGCTTACATTCACTTTTACGTTTGGATAAGTCTCATCCCATCTGTCCTTCAATTTTTCCCACACTTTAGGATATTTTTCTTGAAGCTTCTGTCCGAACCCTACAGAGTCAACCTTGTACTTCTTCTGGACTGCATTTAAAGCGTCCAAGACTTCGCCTTTTACCTTCTCTTGCTGCAGATCTTCAAGGCCTTTTATCATCTTAAGGTCTGTAAGAGCGTACCTTGAATTCTGTTCTATCATGTTTGAGTCAAAATTGATCTTTACATCAAATGAGACATCTTCGCCATTTACTTTTGGAGTGATAGAAGAATTAGCTTTTATTATAGTAAATGAAATGTGAGTCTTATCTCCCTTTGGTCCTTTATCAATGACAAGGGATGTATTTTTAATCAAGTTGTCCATCCACATTATACCTTTTGTCTCTTGTTCCGACAAAAGCCCTACCATCTTATCGTACTTAAATGCTGCAGCACCTACAAACCTGGCGTGCTGCGGCTCACCATCCTTCTTTACAATCTCTAATCTGCCTACTATAGGCTGTACCTTTTCTGTCTCTAAAGTCTCTACAAAGTGGTTTATATCGCATACATAGGCTGAAGATGTGTTTTTTTGGTTTTGAATCATGCCCAGAATTTCTCGATACGGGTACTTTTCAACACTTTTTGACAATTTCATAAGGTCATCGAGGGTTCCTCCGGATACCACCACCAGATAAGATGTCCTTCTAAACTCGGGATTCCTGGTGACAAAGTCCAGCATGCTGTAAATACCCGATCTCGCCAAGTTTTCACCTATGAATATTATTTCATTGTGCTGGAGAAAAAGCGTCCTTGAAAGTTCTGTATTGAAATTCGAAAATGCCTTTGCGAAGTCGACACCTCTTGAGCTGTACACCTCATACGGCTTTCCTGCCGCAGCACCACCTCCACCACCGCCAGAACTTGTAGCTAAATTTGCTGGCTTCAAAACTTGTACAGTGATGTTGCACATCTTGTCTTTGTCTATGTCCATCCCTATGCCTTGCACAAATGCCAGCTCATTTATCTCCCTTTTGTCCCAGCAGCCTGTAAGAAGCAATGATAGTATGACAAACAAAATCAAAACTCTTTTCATAAACAATGCCTCCCCAGATGTTGAAAAATTCAACCTCTTGTGTAATTCTGCCTCTTTACATTTCTTCCAGCTACCTTATGAGGCCTGAATATCTTTGCCCACCATGGTATCCTTATAAACACGTCATTTAGTTCTCTGGTGTTGGAAGGTGCAATTGGCGACAAATACGGAACTCCGAATGATTCCAACGATGCTAAATGCGCCAGTATCATCATAAGCGCCATTATTATGCCAAAAAATCCTAGTGTACCTCCGACTAATAGCATGGCAAACCTTAAAAGCCTAAATGTTATAGCTATATTAAATGCAGGTATTGAGAATGAAGCTATTCCTGTCAATGCAACGACGATTACCGTCGCAGCAGACACAAGGCCTGCCTGCACTGCCGCCTGACCAATGACCAAAGCGCCGACGATGCTTACAGCTTGGCCAACCTGCATTGGAAGCCTTATTCCTGCCTCTCTCAATATCTCAAAGAAGAATTCCATCAAAAATGCCTCCATTAGAGTCGTAAATGGCACTCCTTCTCTTTGGGCTGCGATAGATATAGCCAAAGGCGACGGTATCATTTCCTGATGATACGTTACAGCCGCCACGTAGATAGATGGCAATGTAAGCGACATAAGCATTGCCGCAAGCCTCAACACTCTAAAAAGAGTCGATATATAGTACCTTTCGTAATAGTCCTCTGCTGACTGGAAAAATTGGACGAAAATCGTCGGCACCACCAACACCTCTGGAGAACCATCTGAAATGATAGCAACTCTTCCTTCTAAAAGCTCTGCAGCAATCTTGTCTGGCCGCTCTGAATGCTCAATCTGAGGAAATGGTGAAAACGGATTGTCCTCTATCATTTCCTCTAGATATCCGCTGTCAATGATTCCGTCCATGTCGATTTTGCTAAGCCTTTTTTTTACTTCCTCAACGACTTCATCTTTCGCCACATCTTTAATGTAAGCTACTGCCACGTCCGTCTTGGTGTACTTGCCGATTTTTAAAGATTCTATGACAAAATTAGGGTTTTTTATCCTCCTTCTAAGCATGGAAGTATTAACCCTAAGTGTCTCCACAAAAGCTTCTTTTGGTCCTCTTACGACAGCTTCAGTGGTAGACTCAGATACACTTCTCTGCTCCCAACCTCTCGTACTTATCACAATGGATTTGTCTACGCCATCAACAAAAACAGGCGTATCGCCGCTTAAAATGCTTTCCACCACATCACCAAATTTTTCTACTTCCTTTATGTCTGCCGTTGTTATGAAGTAATTTAAAAGGGACTCGTAGACGTTTTTTTTGCTTAAATAATTGTTGTCTAATTTTCTGCTTTCCAATGTTATAGGCTCCATTATATTGTTGTTTATAAGCGCCTTATCTACAAGTCCATCCACACAAACCAAAAAGCCTTTTACCTTTTTTTCTCCTATCCTGAACTCTCTGAAAATCACATCACTACTTTTGTCCAATAGCGTCTTTAGCACATCTATATTTTTATCGATATCATCGTACAACCCCATTTCTTTATAATTTTCCACCAAATAAGTTCTGTCCATAAAAACCATCTCCAAATTTATTATTCCAAAAACACATGTAGAATATAATTGGCACAAAAATCAAATAATATTTCATGTATAAACATTTTAAGGAGAAGAACATGTTCAGGAATATATTGAGTTATGAAGCAACAACAGAAAAAAAGATCTCGCCAAAGCAATTCATATACTTGATAGTATCAGTTATACTGTCTACAGCAACGATATTTTTGCCATCTATTGTTGCATCAAAAGCTGAACAGGATTCTTGGATGTCTGTAATAATGGCGACAGCATTCAGCATTCCAGTATTTTGCTTATATTATGGCATATCCGCCATATTTAAAGACAAAACCCTATTTTCTTTTTTAGAAGATATTTTTGGAAAAATCATAGGCAAAATAATCGCTTCTCTTTACCTTTCATTTTTCATCCACTTAGCTGTAATAATGTTAAGAGAGCTTTTTGAAATCATGAGAGGTGCTTTTATGCCTAAAACACCGCCGATAGTCTTTTCACTTGCATTGATGATTGTGGCATCATACGCTGTCACAAAAGGGTTTGTAGCAATCGCCAGAATGAATGAGGTGGTATTTCCTTTTGGGATGGGACTTTTAGGATTCGTCATTTTTTTCTCAATGCCTTATGTGAAATTTGAAAATTTTCTTCCTATCTTGGCAAACGGACTATTGCCACCCATGAAAGGAGCTTTGCCACTTATATCGTGGATGCTGGAAAGCGTAATAATATTAGCCATATTTCCACACATATCCGAAAGCAAAAAAGTCTTAAAAAGCGGCGTAATATCTCTTTTATTTATCTCTTTTGCGCTTATGCTGGGTGTACTTGCAATAGGAATATTCGGTTCTAAAACCACTGCAGACTTTAAATTCACTGCACTGGAAATGACCCGCACCATAAGGCTTAGCAACTACTTCGCAAGGCTTGACTCTATAATAATGGCTATCTGGGTAGAAGGCATTTTCATGAAAATAACGGTTTTTACTTACATAATCGTGAAGGGATTTTCAGATGTGTTAAACTTTGAAGATTACAGATTTGCTGTGCTTCCAATTGCAGCCATAATGATCCCAATGTCCGTATTCGTATCGTCAAATGTAGATGAACTGTACAATTTTCTGAAAGACAAATTTTTCTACGAAACAGTCATTTTCGAAGTCATATTACCTCTGTTTATATTTTTTGTTGCAAAAATAAGAAAGCTGGACAAAAAAACAAATGTCCAGCAAAAAAAGTAATCACAATTTTTCTATGTTCCGCTCGTATATTATCCTAAGCCCTTCCAAAGTCAACATGTCATTTACCGTATTTATAACCTTTGATTCCTGTGCAATCAGCTTTGCAAGGCCACCTGTCGCTACCACATAGGCGTTTTCCGCAAATTCCTTTTTCATCTTAGCGACGATGTAATCCACCATGCCTGCATGGCCATAAATCAATCCTGCCTGCATGCTTTCAACGGTATTTTTGCATATGACCTTCTCAGGCTTTACAAGCTCTATCTTAGGAAGCTTTGCAGTCCTCTGAAAAAGAGCATCAGCAGATATGATAAGTCCTGGTGCTATAGCGCCGCCTAAATACTCACAGTTCTTAGAAACTGCGCAAAAAGTAGTGGCTGTGCCAAAATCTATTATTATGACAGGTCCCCCGTACAGTTCATAAGCTGCCACAGCATTTACGATTCTATCTGCACCTACTTCTTTTGGATTGTCGTATTTTATATTTATACCTGTCTTTATCCCTGGACCTACCACCAATGGATACACATTGAAGTATTTTATAGTCATGGCTTCCAGCGTGTGCATTATAGGAGGCACAACAGAAGATATTATGACGGCATTTATGTCGCTTAAATGCATATTTCTGTACTCAATAAGTTGTTTTATCAATATTCCATATTCATCAGACGTCTTCGACTTATCTGTTGAGATTCTGAATGAATACAAAAGCTTTTTCCCATCGTATACGCCTAAGACGATGTTTGTGTTTCCAACATCAAAGACCAACAGCATTTAGATACATTCCTTTCATGCTATATTATAAAGCAGGCATATAGCCTGCTTTATTGCTTAACATATCTTTTTACAGATCTTACAATGATTGTTGTTAGAATAACTGCGATAACAACTTCAAATATTGTATTTTTAAGCACCACCATAAGCGCGACTTGCACTGTCAAATACTTCTTTAAAACAGCTAATCCCAGCACGCCAACCGTATTTGTAAGAGTTCCTGCAACCGCTGCAATACCGGAACTTTTCGTTAACTTATACGTGTAATACGTTACAATTCCGATAAGCAGCCTCGGCAGTATCGCCACAAGAGGGTCTGCAAAAAGCGGGGTATTCTGCCTTATAAAGCTGGATACGCCGAAGATAAGCCCTATAAAAGTGCCTACATAAGGTCCTTCTAATATAGAACCTATTATAGTTGGTATGTGCATCGTTGTGGCATTGGCAATGCCTAATGGTATATAACCTAAAGGGGTTGTAGCCATTACGATAGATATGGCTGATAACATACCAGCAATTGTAATCTGCCTCACACTAAGCTTTGAAGCCATATTTACACCTCCAATCCAGTTCCATTGTGGATACCGGTCGAACTATTGCAATATTTTAATATGTCCAGCTCGTAAGATGCCGGCAAGATAATTCTACCAAAAAAGCGGATGTATATCAAGCATTGCATCATTTCACGTACAAAAGCACATCGCCTGTATTTACAGAAGCGCCCTTTGAAACATTTATGGATATTACTGTGCCGTCGTAGGGTGATGTGATTTCATTTTCCATCTTCATAGCTTCCAGTATTAAAAGCACATCGCCTTTTTTGACTGCCTGTCCTTGGTTTACTTTGACATCCAGTATAGTACCAGGCATTGGTGCATTGATTGGGAAACCGTCTTTGACTTCATTTTTGACTTCCATCGGTGTACTTTTTGCATTTACCTTTACCTCACTTTTAGAGGCAGTTTCTTCTTGCGATTTTTTCTCGCTTGCAATATCTTTTACTTCTTCCACTTCCACATCGTATTTTTTCCCATTGACAGTCACTATAAATTTTCTCATTTTCATCCTCCTAATCTATCTCATCTGACTGTAAAGGCCAGCTTTTCTCCATTCCGGCATATTTGAATCGGCTCTCTTTATTGATTTTATGCGAAAATTCTTTGCATACTGACCAAACGCCGCATAAATCGCAGCTTCAATGACAGCGACTATTTCTTCATTTATCTCTTCCATTCTTCCACTTCCTTTAAATGCGATTTTATACAGGAAAATTGCCATGCTTTTTGCTTGGCCTTGATTCCCTTTTGCTCATAAGCATATCAAACGCTGAGATGAGACGTGGTCTCGTCTCTTGTGGCAGAACTACATCATCTACATATCCTCTCGCTGCAGCCCTGTATGGATTTGCAAAATTCTCTCTGTACTCATTTATCTTCTCATTTCTTGCAGCGATTGGATCATCAGATGATTTTATCTCATTCTTAAAAACAATATTTGCCGCTCCATCAGGTCCCATGACCGCTATCTCGGCAGTAGGCCATGCCAAAACAAAGTCAGCCCCTAAGTCTTTGCTGCACATCGCAAGGTAAGCACCGCCATAAGCTTTTCGCACAATAAGAGTCACTTTTGGCACTGTAGCCTCAGAGTAAGCATACAACATCTTAGCGCCATGGCGTATTATTCCACCGTACTCTTGATTCGTGCCAGGCAAAAATCCAGGGACATCCACTATATTGAGAAGTGGGATGTTAAAAGCATCGCAAAACCTTATAAACCTTGATGCCTTGTCAGATGCATTGATGTCAAGACATCCAGCCAAAACTTTAGGCTGGTTTGCTATTATCCCTACTGTCCTTCCATTAAGCCTTGCAAATGCTGTTATTATGTTCTGCGCATACATTTCCTGTGATTCAAAATACACGCCTTCATCCACTATTTCCGAAATGAGTTCCTTCATATCATAAGGCTTATTTGGACTATCTGGTATTATCTCCACAAGCCTATCAGACAATCTGTTTATATCATCATCTGTGGCCATTTGCGGCGGATCTTCCAAATTGTTTGATGGAAGATAACTTAATAGCTTTCTCACCATCTCCAAACACTCTTCGTCGTTTTCAGCTCTAAAATGCGCCACACCGCTTTTTGTGCTGTGAGTAATCGATCCCCCAAGCTCCTCTACAGAGACGTCTTCCCCTGTCACAGCTTTTATTACCTGCGGCCCAGTTATAAACATCTGGCTTGTCTTGTCTACCATGAATATAAAGTCAGTAAGAGCAGGCGAATAAACTGCACCTCCAGCGCTGGGCCCCATTATCACTGATATTTGCGGTATTACGCCTGATGCCAGCGTGTTTCTGAAAAATATGTTGCCATATCCCGATAAAGCATCCACGCCTTCCTGTATTCTGGCGCCTCCAGAATCATTTAACCCGATGAGTGGCGCACCCATCTTTAAAGCCATATCCATTATCTTTGTGATTTTCTTTGCATGATACTCGCCTAATGATCCTCCTAAAACCGTAAAATCCTGTGCATACACGTAGACAAGCCTTCCATCTATCGTCCCATACCCTGTCACTACGCCTTCGCCAGGTATCCTTTGCTTTTCCATGCCAAAGTCAATACACCTGTGCTCAACATAGGCATCTATTTCTACAAAGCTATCCTCATCTAAAAGCTTGTATATCCTCTCTCTTGCAGTAAGCTTTCCCTTTTGGTGTTGTTTCTCTACTTTATCTAAACCACCGCCTTCTAAAACCATCTCTCTTCTTCTAAGAAGGTCTTCAATCTTATCATCTATTGACATCAATTTACCTCCTTTGTATGTTACTAACTTCTAATATATCATATTATGACCTAATAATAAATATCCTTTTAAGCTTTTACTCTTAAAAATATTTAAAAGCGGATGAAAGAAGTTTTTCTCAAATCCGCTTTTTAGATAATTCTATTTCATTAAATCTTTAATACTTTTAGACACTTCTTTTACAACATCATCAAGTCCAAAATATCCTTTTTGCATTTTAAGCTTTGACAAAAGCCTTAAATACTGTTTTAGAGTCCCCATAATGACCACCTGAGAGCTTTCGATGCTCATGTTTACGCAGCCTCTCTCCACTGCCGCTTCTCCGCCTAAAGCTAACATCTCCTGTTTTATGATGTTGGCAGCCGCTGGATGGACGTCATAAAGCTTTACGGCGCAAAACACGGCTTTTGGAGCCATCATGGATACAGAAATGTCTTCAATGTGAAGCTTTTTCAATTCGTCTTTAGCCTGACTTAAATTTTGTATACTAAGCATCTCACTTTTCATATCAAAATAGACCTTTAATGTTGCCCTCCTCATCTATATCCATCTTTTCTGCCGCAGGCGACTTAGGAAGCCCTGGCATCGTCATAATATCGCCCGTCATTGCAACTATAAATCCAGCTCCAGCAGATATGTTTAATCTTTTTACAGTAATGTTAAATCCCTTAGGTCTTCCTAAAAGCTTCGGGTCATCTGACAGTGAATACTGAGTCTTGGCAACACATACAGGAAGATGGCTAAGTCCCAATTTTTCTATGTTTTTAAGGTCTTTTACAGCTTCTTTAGTGAACTCCACGTCATCCGCGCCGTAAATCTCCCTTGCTATGGTTCTAATCTTATCTTCAATAGATGTGTCCAGTTCATATATTGGCTTAAAATCAGACTCTTTTTCACATGCATCAATCACTTTTTCTGCCAACTCAATGCCACCTTCGCTACCTTTTTCCCAAACTTCTGCCAAAGCCACCTCTACGCCTAAATTGCTGCAATACCTTTTTACAAACTGGATTTCCCTATCCGTATCGTGCGTAAACTTGTTGATAGCGACGACTACTGGTATTCCATACTTTTGCACATTTTCTATCTGCTTCCCAAGGTTCTCTATGCCTTTTTCAAGTGCATCAATGTTTTCTTTTGATAACTCTTCCTTTTTAAGTCCACCGTGCATCTTAAGAGCCCTTATGGTCGCCACAACTACAGCAGCGCTTGGCTTTAATCCTCCATACCGGCACTTTATATCAAAAAACTTTTCTGCCCCTAAGTCAGCACCAAAACCAGCCTCCGTCACAAGGTAATCTGCCAGCTTTAATCCATATCGCGTCGCTATTATGCTGTTGCACCCATGAGCGATATTTGCAAAGGGACCACCATGTATGAATGCAGGAACATTTTCCAAAGTCTGCACCAGATTAGGCTTAATAGCATCTTTAAGCAAAAGTGCCATTGCACCATCGGCTTTTAAATCTTTGGCTGTGACAGGATTGTCGTCCTTGTCGTAGCCTATTATGATCTTGCCCAATCTTTCTTTCAAATCCTTAAAATCTGTTGCAAGGCACAAGATGGCCATTATCTCTGATGCCACAGTTATTATGAAGCCGTCCTGCCTCGGATATCCATTTGCTTTCCCTCCAAGCCCTACGACGATTTCTCTTAAGGCCCTGTCATTCATATCAATTGCTCGCTTCCACGTAATGCGCCTTACGTCGATATTTAGTTCATTTCCTTGATGTATGTGGTTATCAATCATGGCAGATAACAGATTGTGGGCAGAACCTATTGCATGCATATCACCTGTAAAATGCAAATTTATATCTTCCATAGGTACCACCTGTGAATAGCCTCCACCAGCAGCACCGCCTTTTATTCCCATACAAGGGCCTAATGACGGCTCTCTTAAGGCTATTGCAACCTTCTTTTTAAGCTTATTTAAGGCTTGTCCTAAGCCTACTGTTACAGTAGATTTTCCCTCACCTGCAGGTGTAGGGTTGATAGACGTAACCAAAATGAGCTTCCCATCTTTTCTGTCTTTTATCTTCTCCCAAAGCTTTTGCGACACTTTAGCCTTGTAATTTCCGTAAAGCTCCAGGTACTCATCTTCTATTCCTATCTTCTCACCTATATCAGCTATATGCTTCATTTTGGCTTCTTGCGCGATTTCGATGTCTGTTTTCAAACTAATCCCCCCAGTGATTAATTTTTAAGCCCTAAGTATATGTTCACAATCGTCCCAGTGCCTTTTTTGCTGAATATCTTTAAATCCCCGCCGTATTTATTGAGGATGTTTTTGCTAATAGATAGCCCTAAACCTGTACCGTCTTTTTTTGTAGTAAACAAAGGCACCATCACTTTTTTAAGTGTTTCTCTGTCGATTCCACCGCCGTTATCTGCTATCTTTATTATAACCTTATTTGTGTAAGAATTAAATCTAGTCGTTATCCATATCTTCCCTCCAGAGCCGATGGCCTGAAAAGAATTTTGAAAAACATTTAATAGCACTTGCTTTAGTTGGTTGTTTTCTATCTTCACCATCGGAACTTCTCTCAATTTTTTTATTATTTCGATTTGCCTATGTTTTGCTTCTGCTTCAATTAAGATCATGTACTTTTCAATAAGCTCGTTTAGGTCAATGCCTTCATCGGGGCTATTTCTAACTACGCCTAAATAACTCATCACCAAATCTATTATTCTATCTGATTCGCTTATGATGGTGTCAAAAAAAGAAGCATTCGCTTTGTCTTTAAGCTGCATAAGCTGCAAAAATCCTTTTATAGATGTGATGGAATTTTTTATCTCGTGAATTAGCGACACAGCCAAGCTTCCCATCAAGTTGAATTTTTCACTTCTTTCGATGATCTCTCCGAATTTCAGCTTTTCTGTAACGTCTTTTACGATGATACATAAAAAGTTATCGTCGTAAGTGTCTGCTACCTCCATAGACAAAAAACGCCCACTGTCTTTTACATTGTAAACGACGATCTTATTGCTTACTATTTCGTCAAAGTTTATCTTTTCATCTAATGATTTCAGCACTTTTTCTGCGTCTTTGCGGTAAGCCTTTTTGTAGTCTAAACACATAAGCTGGCAAGCAGCCTTGTTTATATACTCTATGCGCCTTCTCTTATCCATAAGCAAAATACCCGTATCCACCATGTCTACAAGCTTAAATCTATTGTACAGAAGATCCAAATACGCGTTTACGTCTCGCATAGTATCTAACTCACTTTTTACAAAATTAAGGGTAGAAATGATGCAAAGCTTTCTCCCATCATCGGAATTCAAAAAATTATCCACCATCTTAAATCTCAATGTAAAACCATATCTGGAATTCAAAGTAATATCATATATGTTTTCATCCACTTTCTTAGCTTCATTAAGAAAGAAGTTTTTAAAAAAGAAATCGTAATTTCCCCCTATATCATCGTGATTAAATCCCAATAATCTTAAGAGAACTTTGTTTATATATATCACTTCACCGTCAAAATTTTTTAAAATAGTAAATCCTTTTAGTCCATCGACTAAGTCAAATATCCAATTGTAGTTAGGCTCCTTCGATGACCTTATCATTTTGTCCATGATAATTCCTCTTTTCTTTAGTATAAGTTTTAAGGCGACACTTATATATTTTGACATAATTGTCAAAAATCCTTCTTATTCTGACAAACTTTTTCGATATTTTATAAAAAATTTATTATTTTTATATATAAAAAAATAAGCCTTATGCCTTTATCACAGGACATAAGACCTCACTCAATATTACCAAACCTTTATGTAATTATCACCTTTTTTCAAAAGCACAATTGGACCTATTGGACCATCTCCCCGCTTTTTCGCATCTAAATAGTCAGTATCCAAAACCAGCTCTTTGCCATCTGGAGTTTCATACTCCGCATCCACAATCCTCACTCTTTCCAATGTCTTTGTCGAATGAATATCGCCTACAATATTTTCGAATTCATCTGGCAATTGCAGTGAAAGGTAGACTTCATCTCCTTCATCAATGATGGTAAGTTTGGGGTCGAAGTCCTTTTTAACAAGATTGTCTTTTTCTTTCTCAAATGGCTCTGCACCATTGAAGTATGCATTTTTATTGATGTAGACCGGTTGTTCCACTCGCTCAAATCTTTCTAAATCGCCAGGTACTTCATTTACCTTTTCAATGTACTCCTCTAAAGATGTTGTATAATTGTTGTAATGAGAAGTTCCCACATTTTCTAATCCATCTTTTCCTATGAAGATATTGTTGTAGAATCGATCATCTCCCCCGTATACAAATGCAAATCCCGCAATTTCAGTGCTGTGTGGAAGATGGTATTGAGTCGAGCGGTTTAGCACTTTTCTCTGATTCATCTTGCCTGCGATTAAATTGTTTATATACGCTCCACCTTGTGACATGTTGTCTATAGCATACTCAGAAGCTAATATATTGTGATCAACAACATACGGCCCATGGCTTACTTCAACAAACATATCTCTGTTATTATTGTAAAACAAATTTTTGCTGACTCTTGTGCCTTGTGCTTCCCAATCCAGCCATAACCCTAATGAGCAATCGTGAATACGGTTATGGTGAATCTGCACATCTATGGCCGCATGTAGCTTTATCCCTGCTATCTCATGGCCGTAGAATTCCCTTTTCAATGCGATATTGTAAATATGGTTATTGTAAATTTCACTAAAGACTCCTCCTAAGTGCCCAACAATGGCATTTTGTCCACAATCGTAGATCGTATTGTTTCTAATGATATGTGAACCTATCTTTTCTTTCGACCAACCATTCCTCTCAGCATTGAAAACAGCTTCTAATTGATACTGATACCCAGGCTTGTCTTTCCGTATAGAGCGATAATTGTTGCCTGTTGTGGCTTCTTTGCCGATGCTTATTGCGCTGCATTTAGCATCATGTATGATATTGTCCTCTATTATCCACCCTTTGCTCCAGTTAGGACCTATAAGCCCTGGCTGATCTGCTGTCGGGGGCGCCCACGGTGTTGCAGCATGTGCCATCTCGAAGCCTTTAACTGTAATATAATCTATGCCTGTTTCGACAGGATAAAAGCACGATCTTCTGACGTTTATCTCCACAAATTCTTCGTTGGGATCAGCACCTTGAAAATTAGCGTAAATCGTAGTCTTTTCCGAGTCTACTTCAGCATACCAAACGTACTTCGTTTGTTCTACATTGTGAACAGGTACAATCTTTTGGGTCCAGTGATCAAGGACTTCTGTCCTAACTTGTGGATTAAAAAGATCTTCATATCTCGTGACTTCATAAAACGACATGCCATTTAAGTATACATCTCCTAAGTGTTTTTTCTCATCAACCGTAAGCAGCCAATCTCCAAAAATTTCTTCTTTGTATGGATTGAATTCCCCAAAGAAAGAATTGGGCAACTGACATTTCCACACGTTTCCATCTACATGCTGCCAACTTTGAATCCTCTCTGAACCTTTTATTATTACTCTTTCACCTTCTGCCGCCTTGTAGGTAATCCTTCTTTTGTCGCTTAACCCTTTATACTTTGGTTTAACCCATTCCCGGTATACTCCTTCATGGACTATAATTGTGTCGCCAGCCATTGCAACAGACGCAGCCTTATTTATAGTCAAAAACGGATCTTTAAGCGTTCCTTTCCCTTCATCTGAACCAGTCTTAGCCACATGGTATTCCATTTCTAAAACCCCTCCTCTTTAAACGATTAATTCTATTTTAAGCAAATGCCTATTGATATATCTATGCAAAAAGTAGTATACTTTAAGACAATATTAGTGTTTTTTTAGGAGGGACTCTTATGGTCTTTTTTCAAAAGCATGGTGTAAATGAAAAAGATCTCTTCCGCTTTTTTTCACTTAAGAATTATCAATTTCCATATCATTTTCATAGAGCGTACGAACTTATATACTTAAATGACGGCCAATTATCTATCTCTATAGACAAAAAAGAATACATACTGAAGAAAAATGATTTAGCCTTTGTGTTTTCAAACCAGATGCATGAATTTAAGACAATCGATCGCTCTGATATAACAATCATCCTGTTTTCCCCAGAACTTATCGGAGATTTTTACATGAATTATAAAGGCATGATCCCTGAAGATAACATACTGCACTTGGATAACATCATAGATTTCAATAAGCTTGGTTCCATCTACGGTAAAAAAAGTTTTTTATATTCACTGTGCGATAAGTTAGTAAACCATACCTCATTCATTCCTTCAAGACAATCGACTAAGACAAAAGTTCTATACAAGATGCTGCTTTTTATTGAGCAGAACTATTCAAATGACTGTACATTAAAAAAGGCAGCAAAATACCTAAATTACGATTATCCATATTTATCAAAACTATTTATCCAGCAAATGGGCATGACTTTTACAGAGTATCTAAACAACTACCGCATTTCACAATCATGCTACATGTTAAAAAACAGCAATCTTTCTGTAAGCGAAATCGCAATCAATTGTGGATACAACAATTTGCGGACATTTCACAGAAACTTCAGGAAGATGACAAATATGTCCCCGAAAGAATACAGAGAATTAGATTAATCGCAAAAGCAATATTAACTGATGTCTTAAAAAGTTTGAAAGCAATTCATGAAACTAAAAAAGACATACAAAGTAAATTGTATGTCTTTTAAGTTATGCTTCTTCGCTTTGATTCGTCTCATCTACATTTTCGCCATTAAAATACTTTTCAAATTCCTCTGCGTTAAGTTTCTCTTTCGTCATCAAAGCCTGTGCAATTCTATGAAGCTTATCTATATTCTCTTTCAACAGTGTCTCAGCCTTGTTGTAGCATTCATCGATGATCCTCTTCATCTCTTTGTCGATATCGTACTGAACTTCTTCACTGTAATTGCGGGTCCTGCCCAAATCTCTGCCAATAAATATTTCATCATTGTCTGTGCCAAAAGTCATAGGACCTAATTTCTCGCTCATGCCGTACTCTGTAACCATCTTTCTCGCTATGTTTGTGGCTCTTTCTATGTCATTTTGTGCACCTGTAGATATATCATTCAAAACAAGACTTTCAGCTACACGTCCTCCCAAAAGGTGGACAATCTCATCCATCATCTCAGACTTGGACATGTAGTACTTGTCTTCTTCAGGAAGCAGCATTGTGTAGCCGCCTGCTCTTCCTCTTGGAATGATCGTTACTTCGTGTACAGGAGGTGTATTAGGAAGGAGTTTTGCAACAACAGCATGACCTGCTTCATGATACGATACAAGCTTTTTGTCTCTTTCTGATATTACCCTGCTTCTCTTTTCTGGTCCTGCTATTACTCTCGTAATAGCTTCTTCCAGCTCCACCATAGTTATCTGCTTCATGCCTTTTCTGGCAGTCAAAAGCGCAGCTTCATTCATGAGATTTTCAATATCGGCTCCTGTAAAGCCCGGCGTCCTTCTTGCCAAAACTTTAAGCGACACATCAGGTGCGAGAGGCTTGTTTCTGGAATGTACTTTTAAGATCTCCTCTCTTCCTTTGATGTCTGGAACACCTACAGTAACATGCCTGTCAAATCTGCCAGGCCTTAAAAGAGCAGGGTCAAGGATGTCTGGTCTATTCGTAGCAGCTATGACTATGATGCCTTCATTTACACTGAAACCATCCATCTCAACCAGCAACTGATTTAATGTTTGCTCTCTTTCGTCATGTCCACCGCCTAATCCTGCGCCTCTATGGCGACCAACAGCATCAATTTCGTCTATGAAAATTATACAAGGAGAATTTTTCTTGGCTTGTTCAAAAAGATCCCTAACTCTCGATGCACCGACACCTACAAACATCTCCACAAAGTCAGAACCACTTATGCTGAAAAACGGAACACCAGCTTCACCTGCTACAGCCTTCGCAAGCAAAGTTTTACCAGTTCCAGGAGGTCCTACTAAGAGAACGCCTTTAGGTATACGAGCGCCTAAATCTAAGAATTTCTTCGGAAATTTCAAAAACTCTACTATTTCCTGCAGCTCTTCCTTTTCCTCATCGGCACCAGCCACGTCATTAAAAGTGACTCTCCGCTTATCATCTGTTACCATCTTAGCACGGCTTTTGCCGAAAGACATGACTCTATTGCCACCACCGCCTTGTGCTTGTTGCATAAACACATACCACAAAACTACAAGTACAGCCACCATAAATAGCGTTGGCAAAAGAGAATACCACCAAGGAGCACCTTGAGGCGGTTCGCTCTTGACAACAAGTTTATTGTCCTTAATATATGGTGTCAAGAAATTCATAAACGACGTCACATCAGGCACGTTGCTGCTAAACTGTGTGCCGTCTTTCAAAGTACCTGTAATGCTTGTGCCAGAAATAGTCATCTCTGATACATTGTTTTTGATAATCTGGCTGTACAGTTCAGTAACGTCAATAGCCGCAGGTTGTTTAATATTATCAGTATACAATTGTACCATTGCATATAATGCGATAATTATAAGTATCCATATAACGATACCTCTGATCGTTTTATTCAAATATGGCCCTCCCTTCAAAGCCGTATCACTTAATTTATAATAACATATACCATATAAAAAAACAAATTTTAGCTGTACATTTCAGGTTTCAAAACGCCTATAAAAGGAAGGTTCCTGTACTTTTCATCAAAGTCCAATCCATAACCTACTACAAACTTATCAGGTATCTTAAACCCCACATAATCGACTTTTACAGATGCTTCTCTTCTCTCCGGTTTGTCTAATATCGTGCATATTTTCAAGCTTTTTGGCTTTCTTCCAAGCAGAGTTTCTCTCAAGTAAGACAGAGTTAAACCGCTGTCAATTATGTCCTCCACAATTAGGACATCTTTGCCTTCTATGCTTATATCAAGGTCTTTAATTATCTTTACTATTCCCGATGAATGTGTTGAGCTTCCATAGCTGGAAACAGCCATAAAATCAAGTGATAAAGGTAAGTCAATACACCTTGATAAATCAGCCATAAACATTAAAGCACCTTTTAAGACTCCTACCAGCATCAAATTTTTCCCTTCGTAGTCCTTCGTAATCTGTCTCCCAAGCTCTTTTATCTTTTCTTTAAGCTCTTCTTCTGTGATCAAAATTTCATCGATGTCCTTTGATAAATTTTCCATCAAATTTCCTCCTTAATCTTGTTTAATATACTCTATAGACAATATTTTTTTTGTGCCATCGCGTACTTTGTACTTTTCAGACATTCTATGTCCCACAATCCACAAAATAGTGCTGCCAATAGCTAATAATGGTATCTTATCTCTCTCCTCTCTTGGGATTTTCTCATCGATAAAATACTCTTTAAGTGTCTTTGTCCCTCTCATGTTTAGAGGCGAGATGAAATCTCCAATTCTCCTATGCCTTACGACTACATCGCCATCGATCAAATCAGCATCGAAAAGCTTACGGTATCTACCTAAATTAAGGCTTTCTATTGATTCTCTATCTATTATCTCCGCCTTATATACACCTAAACATCCACCATCTGTTACGCCGGGAATATTAAGCTTAACTTCGCTAAAATCTCGCTTTTCATAAAATGTTCTTTTTCTGAATATAAGATTATTATAACTTTTTATAACTTCAATTTCAAAGGGTAAATCAATTTTTGACGATGTCTGCTTGTCCATGATATCTAACACATCTTCCACGTGTTTAAATGTAAGTTGATTAAGATCTCCCTTTAATTTCTTATAAGCCAATCTAATGATTCTTCTTCTTATGGAACTGTGCAATTTTTTTATCCCATCAATGTCAAGTTTAACATTTCCATTATCAAAGTCAGCAATCTCATTAAATATTTTTTCAGATTCTTGGCTTAAATAATCTTCATCATCAAGCACGATCTGTGATGTTCTGTACAAATTTTCAACTATGTCTACATCAAAATTTTCTTCAATAAATGGTATCAATTTTAGCCTTATTCGGTTTCTTCTATACACATCTTCTTTATTTGTAGCATCTATCACATATCTAAGATCTTTTGATGTTAAGTAGTCAAGTATTTCATCTCTTGTGGTCCTTATAAGTGGTCTTATGATGCATCCATTAACAGGCTTTATGCCTACAAGTCCAGTTGTGCCAGCACCTCTTAAGATGTTTAAGAGAACCGTTTCGGCTACGTCATTTTTGTTGTGGGCAATGGCGATTTTGTTTCCACCAACTTCTTTAAACACTTTATTAAAAGCACTGTACCTTATTTCCCTTCCGGCAGCCTCCTCAGACAATCCCTTTTCTTCAGCGTATCTTCTCACGTCTTCCTTAAATAAAAAAAATGGGATATTTATTCCCTTGCAAAGCTTCTCAACGAACAACGCATCACTATCTGCATCGGCTCCCCTCAGCATATGATTCACATGAACCACAAAAAGCTTAAGCTTATACTTTTCTTTTATCTCTAAAAGCAAGTTAAGAAGGCAAATTGAATCAGGGCCTCCAGATACTCCTATTACGATTTTATCGCCTTTTTCTATCATTCTGTATTCTTTTATCGTCTTTTCAAAGCTATCTATCATATATATCCCCTACACCGCCAAAATCATAAGTACAACGAATATCATACCCACTATAAAAAGCATGTAATTTAAATACATTGACGCCTTTTCACTAAAGCAGCCATTTTTAAAATTGACATACAGTTTATTTATATCGTACGTGCCATTAAGCGCCTTCATTATGACAATATAAAACTTTCCAAGTCTTATTTTTGATTGCTTTAGGACTTCTCCTATCGTGTGGTAATCGTGTCTAAACGTCTTGCCCATTACAAGGCATACAAAAAGCATCCCTGCTTCAAACGACAGATACCCGGAATCCGCTTTTCTTAATCCCACTTTCCAACTGGCTCTGTCAAACTCAGGAGTAAATTCTTTTACAGTATCATCTTTAGCAGATGTCGAACCGTAGTCAATAAGCACTATGCGCTTTTTTATCTCATCCATCATAACATTGGATGGTTTTAAATCTGTGTAAAAAATGCCTAATCGCTTTAATCTAATCAAAGCATCTAAAATCACAGTAAGTATGTATGAAGCATTCTCCAAATCAATGCCTGATTTAATCAATCTATCAAGGCTATACCCGTCTATGTATTCCAAAACGATATAGTGATACATTTTATTATACAATATTGCGTCATCTAAATCAAATACACGTGGAGCAAAATCGCAATTTTTCAATGATGTCAACACTTTGTACTCTCTCGTAATGCTTATTAAGTCTTCACTTATCTTAAGCGCATATTTTAAATTTTCATCGTCGTGAACAAGGTATACATCGGCCACACCGCCATGCCCAATTTTTTTATCGACTACGTATTTCCGTCCATTATGTATGCCTTTCAAAACATAGCCATTCTCAAGCATTAGCCGATACCTCTTATAGATTCGACTTCTGTATCAAAAAGCGATGTAGCCAGCTTTATCGCATGGTAAGTAGGGGTATTTCCACCTGCCTTTAAGTTCTTAAGGCCAATTTCTATATCATTTATCTTCGATGTAAATGGGCATATAATCTTCGCATAAGCATCATTTCCATCTGGAAATCCTATTAGACAAAATTGGCTTTTGCCTTTTCTCACTTTCATAGTGCTTAGAAGATCGATTATTCCATTCACCGCTTTTTTTAATTTTCTTGCCATACTTCCACTTAAGTCCAGCAAAATTGCGCATCTTATATCTGAAATATCCAGAAGTCTATCGATGTATTCTACGATTTGAGATCGCAATACAGGATGGAGTTCTTCTATATTTTTCCCTATGAGTCTCATCAATTCGCTATCTAACGTATCGTACAAAGTTTTTTCGGCTGATTTTTGCGTCACCGCCGATAAAGACCGTATAAAATCATCTGAATAAATTATGTCATACACGCCACCACCAGAACTTGCAATATCTTTTATCTCTTTTATAGACAGATTTCCGTCGTCCACGATGCCTATAGAGCTTACTCGAATTCCCTTCCTAAACGCTAAAAAAGCTGCATCTGCTGGATTCCCACCAACATTTGATTTGCCATCTGTAACGACGATTATCTGATTTATCAAAATTTCCAAAATCAAATCCCTCCATAAGATTTTTTATTATTTTTGCCATCTTATGGAAGGATTATTCAGCTTACAATCGCTTTTTCCAAACTTTCACCACAAGCACTGTCATGTCGTCCTTAGGCTTGTTTTCACAAAGCTCAAGGCATTTCTTCATTATAGCTTCAGCCATATCCTGAGGATCTTTCATATCAAGGTTTCTTAAAAATCTTGCCATGCTTTCTTCTTTGTTACCATCAAAGCAATCTAATACTCCGTCCGTCGTCAAAATCACAAAATCTCCGTCTTTTAACTTCCTATCGTGGATGTCTGCATCGACGTCTTCCAAAATACCAATAGGCAGTGAACTGGATTCAATCACATCCACATCTTTTCCGCTTTTTATAAATGTAGCCGAGGCGCCGATCTTTATAAACTCTGCATCTCCCGTAAACAAATCTATAAACGATATGTCGACTGTTGAGAACATCTCCTCTGCTGACCTTAATGCCAGAATAGAATTTATAGTTTGTACAACCAATCCTTTGTCAAATCCCGCTTCAATGAATCTTTCCAGCAAAGATATTGTCGTGCTGCTTTCAGAAGCTGCTCTGTATCCAAAGCCCATGCCATCGCTTAATGCCGCCATGTACTTTCCGCCTTCCAGTTCCATGAAAGAGTACGTATCACCAGATATTTTGTTAGCGCTTTTGCTGATTTTGCTAATGCCTGTGGATACTTGATAGCTTTCAGCTCTTGTAAGAGTCAAACTGCACCGCCCTTTATTATTTATAGAACACAAAGTATTTTTCCGCTCGTATTTCTCCCCCATAATCTCTGATACAGCCGGAATAATTTTTTTCTCGCATTCTTTAGCTGCATAACAGGCTTTCTTGTATATCTTTATCACCACATTTCCATCTCCCGCATCGTAAACTATGGCGTCGTCTACAGGTATGCCTCTTTTATCTAATTCTACAAGCAAATACTGTTCAAGATCGTCCTTGAAAGTGATGTCCATGCCTATATCGTCAGCCATGTTTGATATAACAGACGAAATGCCTTTTAACTGGTTTGAGACAATATTCTTGGCATCTTTAAGCCTTTCCCTCCACTGCATGTTTATCTTATAAAGCATGAGGTTGTGCTTTGTACAATTAAGAAGTTCTGGAAATCTTATGCACTTTTTATAAAGTTTATTGTTTTCTACATTGCCTGTACTCTCAAGACTTTCTACTAAATCAAACATGCTTTTATACGTAAAATAAAAGTCTTTATCCCAGCACATTTTGTACATAGCACAATCAGTGCAAGTCTTATTAGCTATTTCTTCAAAAAGATATGATATATCCTTGTGATCTAAGATCTTCTCATTGGCCTTTTTAAAGCTTTTCCCTAACTCATCAAAAACCTCAGCATATTCTTTCAATTTATCAGTCACAACTTCTTTAAGCTTTACGCTGTAGCTTCGCTGCAATGAACCTTTATCGCCTTTTACAATTGAAACAAGATGATCCAATCTTTTTTTAGGAACAGATAAAAATACTAAAGAAGCTAAAGCAAAATCGTAAGGACTGATGATCATATTTGCAAATGCATTGACATAAAATGTCATAATGGCAGCAGCAGTGAAAAACCCCAAGGCGATTCCCAACCTGCCAAGTTTTTTCATGCTTCCAGACAAAAGACCTGTAAATCCGTATAAGCCTACAGATGTAGGAGTATTTGTAAGAGCAAGGCTTCCAATAAGACCAATGGTAGTTCCTACGCTGGCACCCGTTCCAACACCGCCCATGTACGAACTCATCAGTATGGTAAGTATGCCAAATGAGCTATTTAAGTTAAATCTCCATATCTTTATATTATTAAGCCCCAATATAAAAATGCTTAGCAGTATGCACAATGATATGATTTCTTCGTTTGATATGACTTTCCTGTTTGAATTATTTAAAAGCAAAATTGCCTGGTTAAATATGAATACCATCAACATGGCTATGACAGATTCGTAAATAGACGTCATCACGTCAAACAACAGAAATCCATACGCTTTGCTGTAGATGAGGTCTACTAAAAGCAGCGAGAAAAATGTTATCAACGCCACTTTAAAGATGTTTTTGCTTTTAACTTTTAATAGATACTCAAAAGCCAATATCAAAGCCAAAATGATTAGATACTTGATGCTATTGACACCAGGTAAAGACAATACTCCAAGGTAAACGCCAATTCCCGACAAAAAATACTTTCTCTTTTGCATTATAAGCGATGCAAAATACGCCACACCGAACGGGATAAGGTTGTCCATTATTTGTGCGCGGCCAATGACAAAACCTATTAATGCAAAAACTAATGCATTGAATATAAATTTTACATTGTCTTTTTGCAATTTTTCATTGCTTTCTTTCCTTCCTATCCTTGAGTAAGGAAGAATATCAGCACTCTGCATATTTACCACCACCATTTTTTTGATATGATTATAGCATCCAATATAAGGTAAAATTTGTAAATATATGGTGGTAGCCTAAATTTTTTTAACGACATTTTATATAAATAAAATAAAAAAAGCTACAATTTTGTAGCTTCTCTCATAATATTCAAATTTGGTGACCCCGACGGGATTCGAACCCATGTTACCGCCGTGAAAGGGCGATGTCTTAACCACTTGACCACGGGGCCTAAGACATATCATATTTTATCATATTTTGTAGTTTTGTCAACAATCAAATTTATCCTTATCTATCTTACTCCGTAAAATATGTCAATAAATTCTCCTTTAGAAATCTCGCCTACAATATTATGCTTATCTTTAAGGTAATTTACTACATCGTAAATGTCTATCTTTGCTTCATGATGGCTTCCTCTTTGCCTGTGAGATTCGGCGACTCTCTCCTTGCCTATATCATTAAGCTCTGTTATCAATATCTTGCCGCCTTTTTTCAATACTCTCACCATCTCATCAATGGCAACATTATAGTCTTTCATGTGGTGCATTGCATTGTAGGATGTGACAACCTCAAAAGATTCATCAATAAACGGCATCCTATGTGCATCACCATGTACAAACAAGATTTTGCCTTCCACATCTTCATTGCTTATGATTTCTTTAGCTTTTTTTAGCGTGTCAATATTGTACTCTAACGACACCACATCATAGCCGTACCTGGCCAATGCGTAAGCCATACGGGCTCTACCAGTACCTACGTCCAGCGCAAACACATGTCCTTCACCCAATAGATCTAAAGCCCGTTTCAAATCTGATTCAATATCAATTGCCAATTGTATCACCTCTAATGTTATTCTACAGCACATCTATGGCTTTTTTCAACTTATCAGCAACTTCTTCTGCAATTTTAGACAATTTTTCATCATTAGAAGGCAATGCCTTTAAAGGATCAATTGCCGATACAACTACACTGCCATCGCTTTTTTCGTACACAATCACATTGCAAGGCAGCAAAAGCCCTACTTCAGGGTCAATGTTTAATACTTCGTAAGCATAAGTGGGATTGCATGCGCCAAGTATGACGTAGTTCATCATATCCTTGCCTATTTTCTTTTTTATCGTATCTTTCATGTCAATCTCTACTAATATTCCAAATCCTACGCCTTTTAAAGCTTCTTTAACCTTTTCCACAGCTTCAGCAAATGAATATGCCACTTCTTTAGTGATGTCAAGATCCATATTTCACACTCCTTTCTGACTTTTCCACGTCTCTGTACTTGCACATATAATAGCATTCCCTGTTTCTCTTTGAGTAATTACAATCATCTGTCCTTTCAAAAGTTGTAGGAAATTTGACATTCAATTCTTTTTCAAAAAATTCTACTGCTTCTTCTATTGATATCCTTGTGCATTTCTTGCAACATCTGGCACCACCCGCTTCTCCGATGCTTTTAAGGGCATTTGCAACAGCTAAATGTGCCTTAGTCCTTTTAAGAGGTGTAAGAGGCGTCGCTTTGTAAATGACTGAGATGGCAACACCGATTCCCACCCCTGCACCACAGGCACCGTAATAGCCACACGCTCCTCCAGGAATCTCTTTCCCACGGTTTATTGCCTCTAAGATATCCTCGTCAGAAGCTTTCCCTGTCAAATTTTTGTAAGCCGTGACTATTGCTGCAGGAACCAATGCATGATGTTCTGGTCCATGCATTGGTATCCTGCTGTCTGACATGATATTTTCCACGATTTCCATAGGATCTTTAGAATCCGTAGACAGACAATAATCCTTTATGACCTCAATGCCGTCCTTTGCGTGACATTTGTCGCAAACGTAGTGCCCATCCGTACAGTGGGCAAGAGTTAATTCTTCTGTACCACAGTATTCGCATCTTTTCAACACTGGCTTTTCTAAATACATGAGCGGCTTCCCACATATCATGCAATTTTCCATGTACTTTGTTTCGCAGCACTCCATCATTATCTCCTTTCATACTTTTTGAAAGTATGCAAAATCACAGCTCCTGTATATACCTTTCTGCGCTTACAGCAGCGGTAGCACCATCACCAGCCGCGGTGACCACTTGTCTTATCTTTTTATCTCTTATATCGCCAGCGACAAATACACCTTTTACATTTGTCATTAGATCTTCATTTGCTTTGATATAGCCGTATTGATTTAAGTCAAGCATTCCTTTGAATAGATCTGTCTTAGGTGTAAGGCCAATGTAGACAAATACACCATCAACTTCTATATCTTTAAGCTCACCTGTCTTTAGGTTTTTATACGTCAGCGACTTAAGCATTCCATTCCCATTTGCCTTTACAACGTGAGACTCCCAAATAAAGTTTATCTTAGGATTTGTAAAGGCTTTTTCTTGCAGCACGTTTGAAGCCTGCAAATTATCAAATTCGTGTATAACCGTAACCTTGTCAGCGATGTTTGCAAGGTACAACGCTTCCTGAATGGCAGAATTGCCTCCACCTATTACAGCCACGTGTTTTCCTTCATACATTGCACCATCGCATATTGCACAATAGTGAATGCCTTTTCCTCTGAATTCAGCTTCGCCTTCTGCAGGAAGTTTTCTTGGCTGTGCTCCCATAGCTATTATAACTGCTTTAGGATAGTATATCTTGTCTTCTGTCCTTACAAATTTCTCATCGTCAGTAAGCTTAATCTCAAATACTTCTTTTAAATCATCAATGATTGCGCCAAAGCTTTCTGCCTGTTTTCTCATGTTTTCCGTCAATTTCTTTCCTTCGATCTGCCCTTCTGTTCCAGGGTAATTTTCTATATAATACGTGTTTGCTGCTTGACCGCCTGTAGTTGCTTCATCTATTACGACTGTCTTTAAGTTTGCTCTTGCTGAGTACAAAGCAGCCGTAAGACCTGCAGGGCCTCCACCCATTATGAGTACATCGCACTCAACCTTCTCTGGCTCTTTGTCTAAAAGTGAAAAACCTATCACCTTTTCTACTGCCTTGCGAAGATCTGGCTTTGAAATATATCCATTTAATCTCTCACCAGTTTCTTTGCCGTCTTTAAAGAACAAAAGTGTAGGGCTTCCTTTTACGCCAAGGCTTAATGCAAAGTCCTTATTGCCTTGTCTATAAATCTCAACAAATTCCATGTGATCTTTGTATACATCGGCTAATCTATGAAATATCGGTTTTAGTTGAGCGCATGGTGGACAATCAGTAGAATAAAAGTCTACAACAACTGGCTTCTTAGAGTTCAAAACAACTTCTTCAAATTCATTAGCATTGATTTCTCTTACCATAAATACATCCTCCTTAAAATTTTTAATCTTGAATTAATGCTTCATCTTTATAATACTCGACACCTAATTGGTACAGCTTTTTTATATCTCTACAATCAGGAGATAGTACACTGCCATTTCTTTCATTTGCAACAACTCCACAGCCTCCGCCGCAAACTAAACTTACAGGGCATTCTTTGCACTGCGGTATGCTCAAGACATTTCTCTCTTTCCACGGCAATACTTTATCACCAAAAATTCTTCTCTCAGGATAAAAAGTACCTAAGCGATAATCTTTCCTGCCGCAGCTTGCAGTGCAACCGTATATATCACCATATAAATCGTAAAGCCATTCTTTTTTGCCAGCAGGACAAGTATCAAAAGTAGGAGAATACATAGTCCCTGAAACAAGGATATTTCTCATGCCTTTAAAATCTGGCTTGTGAAACTTCCTTAGTATAGGATACTTCTTAGACAGCTCTACAAATGTAGCCCATTGTTCTACTTGTGACATAAGGCTCTGATGATTTAAAGAACATTCAAAAAGCTCATAATTTCTGCCTATCTGCGTCTTAAATTTAGTGCCATCCAGATCGAGATACCCTTTTTTATCAAGAATTTCTGCCAATTCCGGCAGATAAGAATAATTGTCTTTATCAACCACAACCCTTAAATTCACAGGCATATCATTCTCGATTAGGCTGTCAATTCCCAATAGAATCTTTTCAAAACTGTCTCCACCGCCTAATAGCTTTCTTCTCCTGTTGTGAATTTCCTTAGGTCCATCCAATGTTACCTGTATTTCTTTCACATTTCCCTTTTTAAGAATGTCTATATACTCTAATACATTGTAACCATTAGTAACTGCAGCTATCTCATAACCGTACAGCTTGCTTTTTTCTACGATGTAATTAATAATGTCTTTTTGAACGTCTGTATCTATAAAAGGCTCTCCGCCAAAGAGCGTAATGTACGGTTTTACCTTCTCCAACTTAAATCTATCGTTTATATCATCAAAAAAGGCATCTACAGCCTCTTTCGTTATTAAATCTTTCTTTGTCGGTATTCCTCTTTCATAACAATAGATGCAAGAAAAGTTGCATCCGTATGTTGGTACAAGCAATATTTGTGTTGGCGATTCATCCATTATTTCCTTAAATTCTTCGTACGCTTCTTTTATCCTTATATCCTCATGCTCTTTTTCCTCATATACATAACCTCTATCAATGACATAATCGAGAAAATCGATGTCGTAAACATCCTTACCTGATTTTATGTCATAAAGCTTATCTACCTCATCTTTTGAAGCAATATCTGAACTACCTGATAGCAAATTTAAAATAATAAAGTCATTTTTCTCTTCACTAAAAGGTAGAATCATGTTATACTTACTAAAGTACAATAAAATCACTCCTTAATTTATGCGGTAGAAATTCTACCGCATTTTTTTAGTCATGGCAGCCTACAACAAGCTTCGATGACTTTGAGCAGCATTGTGCAACACTGCTGTTTTGCGTTGTACAGCAATTTGAGTTCTTATTTGTTACAGCTTTCACCTAAATCACCTCCTTTTAATACAAGATACCTACCTTTTAATGCCTTTGATTGTTATGCTTGCAACAGGATAACCATTTTTCATGTACTCACGCTTTTTAAGATATTCTATTTCTTTAAAACCTGCATTGTTTATGGCTTTTATATATTCTTCTTCCGGAATAGCTCCGCCGAAGCAATCAGCCCAAGCTTCAGGGTCATTTACAATCTCATCCGGAAGTCTGTCCTTTGATACAACGTCTGAAACGATAAATCTCCCACCAGTCTTAAGAACCCTGTAAATCTCTTTATAGACTTTTTCTTTGTCTTTTGCATGATTTATCACGCAATCGCTTATTACAACGTCAAATTTTTCACCTTGAAGTGGTATGTTTTCTACATCCCCTACGACAAATTCAGCATTTCTTATGTTAAGCTTCTTTCTGTTTTTTTCCGCTTCTTCGATCATTTTCTCAGTAAGATCGAGACCTACTGCAATTCCTCTTTCACCTATGATCTTCGCGGCATTTAAAACGTCATTCCCTCTGCCGCATCCTAAATCAAGGACATTTTCCCCTTCTTTTAAATCTGCCAAAACGATATTTTTGCCACCACAGCTTAAATTGTCATCTTCTTCGGCTAATTTTTCATATCTATTTATTATGTTTTCTTTTGCTTCCATCTCGTCACCACCTTTTACCAAAGACATATCCCCTATATAGGGGGTGGTACTAAATGATAGTATACCACAATAATTTAACAAAGTAAATACAAAACAAAAGAAAGAAAACGCATTTTATAATTAAATCTATTGTGTGGAATATTAGAATGTGGAGGTGTTTTTATGAAAATAACTGCTGTTTTGCCTACTCAAGATATGGCAAGCGCATTAGTTGACAGTTTGAAAAAGATGGGTTTCGATCGAAAAGATATGATCATAACAGACATGAAAAAATCTGTGCAGGATATGGACTTTATGGTTGACAATGCTATAGATATAAAGTCTGAAAGAGAAGGCTTAGGTGAAAAAAGACCTTATACGGACTTCTATACTGATGACGCCGAATCCGGAATACTCATTACAGTGGAAGCACCTAAGAAAGAACTGTCTAAAATAAGAGAGACAATGGAACAATGCGGTGCCACAAACATAATTCAAAAATGATATAAGGCGGGGATATGCTTCATTCCCCGTCCTATTTCTTTGAGATTTTATTATCATATATGTATTGCGCGAAAATTCATCATATAGTATACTATGTACAAATATGGAGGGAGTGTTTATCATGAGCGAACAAAAAGCCATTATATCCGTAATCGGTGTCGACAGAGTAGGAATAATTTACAATGTATCAAAATTATTAGCCGAAAACAACATAAATATCTTAGACATCAGCCAGACGATATTAAAAGACATATTTACGATGATCATGATAGTTGATATAAAAAATTCTTCAAATGACTTTAACATATTAAAAGAAGAACTTAAAAATTTAGGCGAAAATCTTGGAGTCAAAATCGACATTCAGAAAGAAGACATATTTAGAGCAATGCACAGATTGTAGACAGATGCTTTATTGAAAGGAATGATTAAAATGGGCTTTGCTTTTGAAGAAATAGAAGAAACTATAAGGATGGTTCAATCGGAAAAGCTTGATATAAGGACAATAACTATGGGCATAAGTTTAAGAGATTGCTCAGGAAACAATGCAGACACAATCGCTAAAAAGATCTACGATAAAATCACAAGAAAAGCCGAAAATCTCGTAAAGGTAGCCGAAGAATTAGAATCTGAATTCGGCATCCCTATTGTCAACAAGCGTATATCTGTGACGCCTATCGCTATCGTTGCAGACAATATTGAAAAAGATGAGTTTATTAAAATAGCTTCGTCACTTGATAAAGCCGCAAAAAATGTAGGCGTAAACTTTATAGGCGGATATTCTGCTTTAGTACATAAAGGATTTACAGATGGCGACCTAAACCTTATAAATTCAATCCCACAGGTTCTTAGTGAAACAGAAAGAGTTTGTTCATCTGTAAATGTAGCAACGACTAAAGCAGGCATAAACATGGACGCGGTAGCTTTGATGGGAAAAATCATAAAAGATACGGCATATCGGACAAAAGAAAACGACGGCATAGGTGCTGCAAAGCTTGTAGTATTTTGCAACGCGCCAGAAGACAACCCATTCATGGCAGGCGCTTTTCACGGCGTCGGTGAAGGTGAATGCGTCATAAACGTAGGTGTAAGTGGACCAGGTGTTGTATTAGCAGCTCTTTCAAAACTTCCAAAAACCGCCGATTTCGGTCAAATATCTGAGACAATAAAAAAGACGTCATTTAAGATCACTCGTGCTGGTGAACTCATAGGGCGTCTTGCAGCACAAAGGTTAAATACATCATTTGGAATTCTCGATCTATCTTTGGCTCCAACGCCAGAAATAGGCGATAGTATAGCAAACATACTTGAGTCAATGGGACTTTCAAAATGCGGTTCACATGGTACAACAGCTGCACTGGCACTTTTAAATGACGCTGTAAAAAAAGGCGGCGTCATGGCATCATCGTACGTTGGCGGATTAAGCGGTGCATTCATACCTGTAAGTGAAGATGCTGGAATGATAGAAGCTGTTGAGGCAGGTGCTTTATCAATAGAAAAACTTGAAGCCATGACGTGCGTATGCTCAGTTGGGCTTGACATGATCGCGATTCCAGGTGACACACCTTACGAGACCATATCAGCCATAATAGCCGACGAAATGGCAATAGGCATGATAAACAAGAAGACGACTGCTGTAAGAATCATTCCAGCTCCCGGCAAAAAAGAAGGCGACTACGTAGAATTTGGCGGTCTTTTAGGCCATGCACCTGTTATGAAAGTAAACAGCTTCTCGCCAAAAGATTTCATAGAAAGAGGCGGCAGAATCCCTGCACCGCTTCACAGCTTAAACAATTAATGATAAGCATGAAATAAATTTTCATGCTTTTTTTATGTCACAAAATTAACCTCTGATGTGTTTATATAGTGTAAGTCTCATGTGGGAGGTGTTCAAAATACTTGATTCATTCAAAGATATCTTTGAAAAATACTACTTTAAGATCTATCGACAAATAGCTCTTATCATAAATGATGATGACAATGCACAAGACATTGCGCAGGAAGTCTTCATCAAATTGATTAAAAATCCTCCCCACAATGATGAAAATATAGGAGGCTGGTTATCGAAAGTGGCTATTAATCATGCACTAAATTTCATCCGCTCAGAAAAAAACCTTAAGTCAAGGGAAATAAAAGTATCTCAGTTTAATGACGATTTGATATCACCTGAGGACATAGCAATTGAAAAAATAGAGATAGACAAAGTTAGAAAAGTTTTGTCTAAAATGGATAAGCGAGATATGCTTTGTCTCGTGCTGAAACACTCAGGTTACAGTTATGAAGAAATTTCCATATCACTTGGAATAAAAAAATCGTCTGTTGGAGCAACTGTAGCAAGAGCCCATAAGAAATTTAAAGAGCTTTATGAAAAGGAGGTGTAGCACATGTGCTTCGATGAAGGAATATTGCAATCATACTTAGACGGTGAAATAGATGAATCACTAAAAGAACAGCTAAAAAAACATCTTGATACATGCGAAAAGTGTTCAGCCAAGCTTAATGAGCTTAAAAATTTAAATAGCTTTTTAGATAACGCCTTAAAGACGAGTTCCATCGATCTCAATGAAGCGTGGGAAAATCTAAATAAAAAGATCAATAAAAAAGAAAGAGGTGTATTTAATATGTTTAGAAAATACAAAAAATATATAGCAGTATCCGCTGCGGCAGCAGTAATTGCAGCATCAATAGCATTGCCACCTGTTCAAAAAGCAGAAGCCGAGATTTTAAGCTTGTTTAGACTTAATAATTTTAAAGCTGTAGCAATAACACCCGATGATTTACAAGATATAAAAAATAAATTCTATCAAGCAGGAAATAAAGAAATCGACCTAAAGCAGTACGGCGATATTAAAGTAATTGGTGACTATGGTTCATCCAAAGAAATTAGTAAAAACAACTTGGATAAAATAAAATCATATGTTGGCTACAATTTTAAAATCCCTCAAGATGTGGACAACTTCAAATTAAGAGACAGCATTTATGTAGAGAAAGGCCAAACTGTTGAATTTAAATTAAATGTAGATAAGATAAATAATCTAATAAAGACATTCGGAGGAAATAAGCTGCTGCCAGAGAACTTAAATGAAAAGACATTTAAAATAATTTTAGGCAATAGTGTGCATATATCTTCTATAGATAAAAATGAATCAGATTCTCCAAAAAATATAAGCTACGGACTTGATATAATGAAAACCCCTGAAATAATCGTACCAGATGGTGTCGATATTGAAAAAGTAAGAGATGCTGTCATAAATATGCCATTCATTCCAGACGACATTAGAAATCAAATAGCCAGCATAAAAGACTGGAAAACCACAATACCATTTCCTGTGTCAGATACAGATGATATAAAAGATGTTACTATAAACGGCAGCAAAGGAATTGTAATATCAAAAAAATTCCAAGGTTCCGATATTTTAGAGGTATATTCAAATCTTGCATTAAATGATAATGGTGTAATATATTTGTTCAGCGGAAACAATATTTCACCAGATGAGCTTATAAAAATAGCAGAATCAATGAGGTGATGAAATGATACTAGAGACTCAAAACCTTACAAAACAGTTTAATGGCAAAGGCGGATTTAAAGATGTAAACATCTCTATCGATAGCGGCATGGTTTTTGGATTTCTCGGTCCGAACGGTGCCGGAAAGAGCACATTTTTAAAAACTATGGTGGGGCTTTTATACCCCACCTATGGTTTTGCTTGGATCAATGGTTTCTCCATTGGTACTATAGAATCAAAAAGGCAAATCGGATTTCTTCCTGAAAACTTTAAATATCATGATTGGATGACAGGAAAAGAATTGATGAAATTTCATGCAGAATTATGCAAAATGAAAAACCCATATAAAAAAATTGAAGAACTTTTTGAACTGGTTAAGCTTAAAGGACATGAAAACAAGAAGATAAAAAATTACAGCAAAGGTATGCAGCAAAGGATAGGACTTGCAATAGCACTTTTAAATGATCCAAAAGTAATCTTTTTAGATGAACCCACATCAGCCCTTGATCCTGTTGGTAGAATAGATGTTAGAGAGATAATAAAAAGACTAAAAGACGACGGCAAGACGGTATTTTTAAACAGTCACTTATTAAGTGAAGTGGAAATGGTATGCGATGAAGTCGCAATTATAAATCACGGGCATGTAATAGCAGAGGGAAAGCTTGAAAACTTGTTAAGCAAAAATACCTATGTAGAGATGGTTATATCAGATTATAATAGCGAATTAATCGAAAAGATTTCTAAGTTAGCATATGACGTTGTATTTAAAGATGGCAAACTTACATTTAAAGTAAAAGATAAAGACAGTATTCCTGAGATTGCAAAAATTGTGGTAGATTCCGGTGCAAAACTGTATCAATTGGATTCAAAAACAAGTTCATTGGAAGATCTGTTTATAAATATAGTTGGAAAGGATGAGGATGTATGCTGACAATAACGAAATACACCATCAAAGAGATGATTAAAAAGCGTGCATTCCTCCTAATTGCAATACTTACAGTAGGATATCTTTTTATTTATGGCTATGGATTAAGTTTAGCTTTTCATAACAACAATCAAGTTATAAACAATACGCCAAACATAGCTAAGATATTACTTGAATCACAGCTTCTCTCAGCAGGGCTTTACTTTTCAAATTTTATAATCGCATTTTTGATAGTACTTACATCTGTAGGTGCTGTGTCAGGCGATGTTGAAAGTGGTGCTATATATGCCTTACTGTATAAACCTCTAAAGAGGCATGAATACGTGCTTGGCAAATTTATAGGGCTTAGCATAATTATCACTGTATATAGCACATTGTTGTTTCTTTCAGTAATAGGACTTAATATCGCTTTTGGCACGAAAGTATACTTAGGATTAGGAAACGTCTTCCGTGCATTATTCTTTTTTGACCTTGGTCCAGTAGTCCTTTTATCATTAGTAGTCGCCTCAAGTTCAATAATGTCAACTGTAAATACAGGTGTTTTAGCTGTCATGACATACGGCATCGCAATGATAGGTGGCATTCTCGAACAAATGGGATCATTTTTCACAGATGCGACAAGTCAAGGTCTTTCAAATGTTGGTATTATCACAAGCTTAATTTTACCTACAGATGTGATATTTAGAAAGATGAATGCAGAGCTTCTCACTCAAAATATAGGCTTAAGCTTTCTTGCCCAAGGGCCTTTTGGCGGTACTTCACAGCCAAGTCCTATTATGTTTGTGTATATCATCTTCTACGTTTGTTTTTTGCTGTATTACGGAACAAAGAAATTTGAAAAAAGAGATTTGTGATAGTTATAAAATCAATCCCAGCCCTATAGCGATTATCTCTGCAATATTCATCATCAAAAAGTTTTTGACAGACAGTGGAAATGTATCTTTCTTTGTCTGGACTTTGTAAAATTTTCTTATATTTTTATTTACAGGCGCAAATGTCAACAATACAATAAGCCCCAATAAAGGCAGCACCTTTAAAATCACAAGAGCCACTATGTCGATGTATGAAATATAGTATAAAGCCTTAAATAATTTTAGGGCTTTTTCTTTTCCTATGTAAATAGGCAGTGTATAGCGCCTGTTTTCTAAATCGTCCTCAATATCGCATATGTTGTTTGCCAACATGATATTGGCAATCCCCATCACCGCCGGTAACGACATGAAGAAAATTTTTAGTACAACAAGCACATTAAACCATACATTCAAAATGCCATCGCTGTATGTAACATAAGCTATATTTTTGTCGTACACATGGATAAAAACAGATAAAAATACAATCACAAATCCCATAAAAAAGCCTGAAAAAATCTCCCCTAATGGCATCCTGGATATAGGTATAGGTCCAAATGAATACAAAATACCAACTGCAAATGACATCATGCCGATTAGAAGCACTACTAAGTTTGTACGCAAATACAGTGCAAATCCTGACACAGATGCTATAAGAAGAAGTACAACTATAGTTATTACAACAGTTGTCTCGGATAGATTGTCCCTTACAATTGCATTGTGCTTCTCATAATTATACCCGTAAGTTTTATTTGCCTTTTTATAATCCATATAATTATTAATTGCGGTAGTAACCATATCAAACGATATTAGGGAAATAAACATAATTAAAAAATTAACAACTTTGAATTCATGAAAAGCATACAGTGCATATACAGTTCCCAACATAAACGGTGTCACGCTGGCAGCCTTCGTCTGTATCTCAACTAATTTTAAAAAACTCCTTACTGTCATATTATTTCCACTTCCTCCTTTTTTCCTTTTGATTTTATTTTAACATCAAATCACAATTAAAAAAATACCAACATTTCTAATCATCTCAAATTTTTCAATCCATCCACACAATATCCATATCCTTTCCAAGTACAATTACGGCATATATCATTCATAATATCTTCAGTCATAAATAACTTTATATTGGTCGCAATCTCGCTATATTTCATTGATTCTCCGGGTCTTATTTGAATGCTTTCGAGCACAGCATCATCCATCTCTTTAATGCTGTCTTTATGATGTTCATTTTTGCACACGCCAGAGAAATTATTGGGGCATTTCTCGCAAATGTTATCCACACTATCCACAAGCTTTATCAACACATCATCGTCATTTTTAAGCTTTTCAACGACTTTATCCATGTTTTTGATAAATTCCTCATCATATCCCAAGCCTTTAAAGCCTAACATACACAAAAGATGATGACCTCTTATAATCATGTAAAAACCCCCTAAAATTTGCATAATAAAATAATACACAATGATTATACTACATTTTAAGGAGTTGATATTATGATAAGAAAAAGCAAAAAATATTATAAAGAACCTATTGAAAAGCATGAAACAGCCTCATGGGCGAATATTAAAGAAAATGCCAGCAAGGCAAAAGTACCTATCCCAAATGAAATAGAAGTCATAAACGCAAAAGAATGGGTAGATGAAAACGAAAAGTAAAAGTATGGCCTCAGCAACCGAGGCCATACTTTTTAAAGTTGTGAAAGAGACTTGTAGATTTCAAATCTTTCTTTTGCGTCTTTTGAAGACTCATCATACAGCTTTTGCGCCAAATCCGGGAAAAGTGTTTCTAATGATGAATACCTTATTTCGCCTTTTAAGAAGTCTATGTAAGACGCTGTCGGTTCTTTCGAATCCAATATAAATGGATTTTTCCCTTCGGCTTTAAGCTCTGGGTTGTACCTATAAAGATGCCAATACCCCGCATCGACAGCTTTTTTCTCTTCTCTAATGCTTGTACCCATTCCTGATTTTATCCCATGATTTATACATGGAGAGTAGGCGATTATAAGTGAAGGGCCTTTATATTTCTCCGCTTCAGCAATTGCCCTCACCGTATGATTCATATTTGCACCCAAGGCAATCTGAGCCACATAGACGTATCCATAGCTCATAGCCATCAAACCTAAATCCTTCTTCTTTATTTTTTTGCCGGATGCTGCGAATTTTGCAATAGCCGCTGTAGGTGTAGATTTTGACGACTGACCTCCTGTATTTGAGTAAACTTCAGTATCCAGCACAAGCACATTTACATCTTCTCCAGATGCCAACACATGATCCAGCCCTCCAAAACCTATATCATACGCCCACCCATCACCACCTATTATCCAATGGGACTTCTTGACAAGGTAATCTTTCAGTCTGTATATCTCCTGTACTATTTTATTAGATTTTAAATTTTCACGGCTAATTATATTTATGATTTTACTTGATGCAAGTTGAGATGCTTCACCATCATCCTTATTGTTTAGCCATTCTACAAAAGCATTTTTCAATTCATCAGGTATCTGAGTTTTAAGCGCTTCAGAGATTAATTCCCCAAGCCTCTGCCTTATTTTCTTGTTTGCGAGATATATGCCATATCCGTACTCTGCATTGTCCTCAAAAAGAGAATTTGCCCACGCAGGTCCTTTGCCTAAATCATTAGTTGTATATGGTATTGATGGTGCGCTTCCGCCGTATATTGAAGAACACCCTGTAGCATTTGCTATTATCATCCTATCGCCAAACAACTGCGTCAATAGCTTTATATAAGGAGTCTCTCCACAGCCAGGGCACGCTCCATTAAATTCAAAGAGAGGCTTACAAAACTGGCTGCCTTTCAATGTAGTCTTTTCCATCACATTATCTTTTGGCTTAATCTTTACAGCAAACTCCCAATTGTCAACCTGATTTTCTATTTCTCCCTCTGCTGGCATCATCACAAGTGCCTTTCCAGGTGCTGGGCACACATCCGCACAGTTGCCACATCCTGTACAGTCTAAGGGACTTACCTGAATGCGATACTGAAACGCTTCAAGCCCTCTACCTACCGCTTTTTTGGTCTCAAAAGTAGGCGGTGCATTTCTCACTTCTTCATCGTTTAGCAAAAACGGTCTTATAACAGCGTGAGGACATACCAATGAGCATTGGTTGCACTGTATGCATTTTTCTATCTGCCACTGCGGAATCATTACAGCTATGCCACGCTTCTCGTATGCTGTTGTTCCCAATGGAAATGTACCGTCTTCCATGCCTGAAAAAGCACTTACGGGCAAATCATCGCCTTCATTTTTGGCCATAGGTTTTTGTATTTTGGTCAAAAATTCCGGTTCATCCTTGACAAAATCTTCATTTTCGACGACATTTTCCCATGAAGTGGGAACATTAACTTTTCGCAAAGACTCCAATGTCCTGTCAACAGCTTTAATATTCATGTCGACTATGTTTTGCCCTTTGCTGCCGTAAGTCTTTTGTATAGATTCTTTTAAGTACCTAATGGCATCTTCAAATGGTATTATATTGATAAGCCTAAAAAATACCGTCTGCATTATCATGTTTATCCTACCGCCTAAGCCTACTTCTCTTGCAATAGATATGGCGTCAATTGTATAAAAATTTATCTTGTTTTTGGCAATGTACCTTTTCATAGATGCTGGAAGCTTTTCGTCAAGTTCTGATTCACTCCAAGGGCAGTTTAAGACAAAGGTTCCACCGTTTTTTAGTCCCTTCAAAATGTCGTAGTTGTAAATAAAAGACTTGTTATGGCATGCTATATAATCGGCATGATACACAAGATAACTGGATTTTATAGGCTTCTGGCCAAATCTCAAATGAGATATGGTAGTTCCTCCTGATTTTTTGCTATCATACTGAAAATAACCTTGCACATAAAGATTTGTATTGTCACCGATTATCTTTATGGCAGATTTATTTGCACCAACAGTTCCATCTGAGCCTAAGCCATAAAATTTGCAGCTTACAGTTCCTTGCGGCACAGTTTCTATTAATCTGCCTGCATTTAAAGACGTCATCGTCACATCATCTTTTATTCCTATCGTAAATCTATCTATCGGATTGTACTTTTTAAGGTTTTCATACACTGCTATGATTTGCGATGGAGTCGTATCTTTTGAACCTAAACCGTATCTGCCTCCTACGATTATAGGTTTATCTTGTTTGCCAAAAAATGCTTTCACCACATCAAGGTATAGAGGCTCGCCGATAGACCCAGGCTCTTTTGTCCTGTCTAATACAGCTATCCTCTTGACTGTGCTTGGGACAGCATTTAAAAAGTGCTTTTCTGAAAACGGCCTGTAAAGCCTAACTTTTACAAGTCCAACTTTCTCGCCTAACCCCAAAAGATAATCAATCGTTTCCTCAATTGTCTCACATACAGAGCCCATTGCTACTATTACGTATTCAGCATCTTTTGCCCCGTAGTAGTCAAACAAATGATACTCCCTACCTGTCAATTCTTTTATTTTCTCCATATAGAATGCAACTACATCTGGTACCTTTTCATAAAATTTATTTGCTGCTTCTCTTCCTTGAAAGTATATGTCAGGGTTCTGGGCAGTTCCTCTTACCACCGGGTGTTCAGAATTTAGCGCTCTATTCCTGAATTCATTTATTGCATCATAATCTACAAGCTTTTTTAAATCCTCGTAATCAATAACTTCAATCTTTTTTATCTCGTGGGATGTTCTAAAACCGTCAAAGAAGTGCAAAAATGGCACTCTCGACTTAATTGCGCTAAGGTGTGCAATACACCCTAAATCCATCACTTCTTGAACGCTATTTGATGCAAGAAGTGCAAATCCTGTTTGCCTACATGCCATCACATCCTGATGATCTCCAAAGATAGATAAGGCATGTGCTGCTATGGCACGGGCACTTACGTGAAAAACACCAGGCAAAAGCTCACCTGCAATTTTGTACATATTGGGTATCATAAGGAGAAGACCTTGTGATGCTGTGTATGTAGTCGTCAGTGCACCTCCTTGTAGCGATCCATGTACCGCTCCTGCGGCACCTGCTTCTGATTGCATCTCTACCACTTTAACCGTATCTCCAAAGATATTTTTTTTGCCATGTGCAGACCATTCATCTACACTCTCCGCCATTGGCGACGACGGAGTGATGGGGTATATGGCAGCAACCTCTGTAAAAGCGTATGATGCATACGCTGCAGCAGTATTTCCATCCATCGATTTCATTTCGACAGTCATAAATATTTAACCCTCCTCGTTCAAATAAAGCAATATTAAATTTTGCTAAAATTAGTATTTCATAAAAAATGATTATCATACATATTACTGCCAGTTTGTTTATAAGCTTAATACACTTTGATAGTACAATCTAAATTTTGTCATATTGACAATCTTTTCATAGTAGAATATAATAAATAAAAATGAGTGAGCACTCACTTGGAGGTGTATAAATGAAAAAAGATGATATTTCAACAGAAGAAAAGATCATAAATGCATCAATTGAACTTTTTAGCGAAAAAGGATTTGACAGCACAAAGACAAGCGAAATTGCCAAAAATGCAGGCGTCGCAGAAGGAACTATATTTAGGTACTTTAAAACAAAAAAAGATATACTTATGTCCATCGTCACAAAAGCAATCCAATTTTTTTCTGAAAAGTTCATCGTATTGCCTCTAAATAAAGTTCTTCACTCTGAAAAACCAGAAGAAGAAATTCTCGCAGATCTATTAAAAGATAGGTATGAAATGATCTCAAAAAATTTTTCAATAATCAAAGTGATAGGCACAGAAGCATTGACAAAAGAAAAAATACGCGAAAAACTGGTGGAACACGTTGCAATAAAGACACTGGAAATAGGAGAAGAATTTTATCAGAATGGCATTGAAAAAGGCATATTTAGGGATTTGCCTCCACGTACTGTTGTCCGCTCGCTTTTTGGCTCTATAATGATGCTTATAGCCGAACAGCAATTTTTCCCCGATGACAAAAAATCAAAAGATGTGGACAAAGAAATCAGCACAATCGTGGAGATCTTTATGAATGGCATAAAATCGAGAAAGGAGTAGTAGTCTATGAAGCGTTTAATGGTGTTTATAGCATTATTAGTCATATCAATATTCATCATCTCAGGATGTTCAAATACAGCTTCAAATGAAAATGTATACTCTGGAACAATTGAATCAACAACGGTAAACGTTCAATCAGAAATTTCTGGGCGCATATTAGATTTATACGTTAGCACCGGTGAACAAGTTAAAAAGGGAGACAAGATAGCTTTGCTTGATGTCAGCCAATATGAAGAACAAGCTAAAGAAGCAAAAGCAGCTCTTGATATGGCAAAATTAAATTATGAACAAATCAAAAATGGACCCAAAGAACAGGCAGATATTGCAAATCTCAAGGTAGAGCAAGCTCAAGCAGCCTATGATCTATCTAATCTAATGGTTAAAAAAGGCGTGATAACATCTCCTATTAGCGGTACTATTATAGACACATATTTTAATGCAGGTGAAATCATAACTCCAGGCGGTAATATAGCTGAAATATCTGATCTAAGCAATCTTTGGATTAAAATATACGTCCCAGAAAAATACTTGTACAAAGTATCCCTTAATAAAGATGTTGCCATAAGCGTAAACTTCATTAATAAGAAAATAAGCGGTAAAGTCGTGTACATTTCTCCAAATGGTGAATTTACACCCAAAAATGCTACTACAGAGTCTTCAAAAGAGGACATCGTATATGAGGTAAAAATACAAATAAAAGACAATGTTAAAGAATTAAAGCCTGGAATGCTGGCAGATGTGACTATATGATGAAGGTGATAAAATGGACTACGTCATAGAATTAAAAGATTTGACAAAGCGCTTTGGCAACATCACTGCCGTAGATAAGCTTTCAATTAAAGTTCCGTCAGGCAAAATCTTCGGCCTATTAGGCCCAAATGGATCTGGAAAGTCAACAACGATACGAATGATATGTGGAATAATAAAACCCACATCTGGTCACGGCACAGTCCTGGGCTTTGACATTGTAAAAGAAAGTGAAAAGATAAAAAAGTCCATCGGATACATGTCACAGAAATTCAGCCTTTATGAAGATTTAACTGTTAAGGAAAATATGGACTTTTACTCCAGCATATATGGACTTGACAAGAAAGAAAAAGTCAAGAGAGAAAAAATCATAATTGACATGATGGAATTACACAATCGCGAAAATCAGATAGTCGGCACACTGTCTGGCGGCTGGAAACAAAGATTGGCCCTCGGATGTGCCCTTTTGCACAATCCCAAATTCATCATACTTGATGAACCAACATCTGGTGTAGACCCTGTTTCAAGGAGACTTTTCTGGAACACAATAAAAAAACTTACATCAGAGGGGTTATCTGTATTAGTCACAACACACTACATGGAAGAAGCTCAAGAAAGCGATTTTGTCGCATTCATGTTTAACGGCCATCTTTTGACGTTTGGCACACCTTCAGAAATCGTCAGAGAAAACAATTCAAACAACCTTGAAGATGTCTTTATAAAATACGTCAATGAGCATGGCGGTATGGACAAATTGTAATGAAAGGATAGTGGCTATGAGTATTTCAAGGCTTTTTGCCATAATAAAAAAGGAATTTATACAGATAAAGAGAGATAAGCCAAGTTTAGTCATATCAATAGTAATGCCTCTTGCTATGCTTTTTCTCTTCGGATACGCCGTCTCTACAGAAGTAGATCATATACCAATGGCAGTATTCGATCAAAGCAAGACGCAAGAAAGCCGGGATTTCATAAATGCATATAGAAATTCACTGTACTTCAACCCTGAATATTATGTAGATAATATTGATGAGCTCAACAATCTCATTGATACAGGAAAAGTAAAGGCGGGACTTATCATTCCGCCAGATTTCTCACAATATAAAAACAAGATGACAAACGTACTACTTAAAATTGACGGTTCCGATCCCACAACAGCACGGACTGCACTATCCAGCGGTATAATGGTGGCCCAGTACTTCTCAAACAAAAATACAGAGGAAGAATTGTCTAAGAAAGGTATGCACATACCTAATATAGGCATAGACTTAAGTACAAAAGTCGAATACAACCCTGATTTAAACACATTGACATTTACCATACCTGGACTTTTAGGATTAGTAATGCAGAACATAACGATAATATTGACGGCTTTTGCCTTAGTAAGGGAAAAAGAAAAAGGCACAATGGAACAACTTATTGTGACGCCTATAAAGTCAGTAGAGCTTATGATAGGAAAATTGATACCATATATTCTAATCGGATATACAGATTTTCTAATGGTTCTTGCCTTAAGCATTTATTGGTTCCGCGTTCCTGTAAATGGCAGCATATTTTTACTGCTTCTTTTAGGCTTTGACTTTATAATATGCGCTCTCGCTATAGGTATGCTTATATCAACAGCAGCAAAGACTCAAACGCAGGCAATGCAAGGCGCTTTCATGGTGCTTTTGCCTACAATAATTTTATCAGGGTTCATATTTCCAAGAGAACAAATGCCTTCTGTCATAAGAGCTATAAGTGACGTCATTCCACTCACATATTTTCTCGACATATTGAGGGGAATCATAATAAAAGGAATAAGCGCAAACATATTATTAAACCAAATCATAATTATGACATCAATGGGATTTGCATTGCTCTTAATCGCCGTACTAAGATTCAGAAAGAGGCTTGACTGACTCTTGATTATTTCAAATTTAGATATAGACAATCTTATTTTTGTATGTTATAATTTTTGTAGTTTAATAAGACCCTTTAAAATTAGTCCAGTGAGGCTAAAAAGGAGGAACGATATTGCTGCATATCTATATGTTTGTCCTCCTTGAGAGGGTTTTTTTATGCCAAAAATTAAAGGAGGAATCGTCATGAAAAACAAATTTTACGGTATACAAGATGTACCGCCTATCAATGAAGCTGTTCCGCTGTCCTTTCAACATGTCTTTGCAATGTTTGGCGCAACAATACTGGTACCTCTTTTGACAGGATTAGACCCTGCCGTAACGTTGTTTACATCAGGTCTTGGTACATTAATATTTCACTTAATGACAAAAGGAAAAGTTCCTGCATATTTAGGTTCATCATTCGCATTTATCGCTCCTATAATAGCAGCGACAAAAGCTTACGGCGTAAGAGGCGCTTTCACCGGCATGATAGCCGCGGGGCTTGTGTACGTGGCAGTTTTCATAATAATAAGCTTAACCGGCATCGATTGGATTGAAAGGATTCTTCCCTCTATAGTAGTAGGTCCTGTTGTAATGATCATTGGCTTAAGCTTGGCACCTACAGCGATACAAGAAGCACAAAAGGACTTGCCTACGGCTTTAGTTACAGCCGCACTTGTAATAATATTCAGCATGTTTGGAAAAGGATTCATGAAAGTTATACCAATTTTATTAGGAACTATCGGTGGTTATATATTCGCCATATTCAGAGGTCTTGTAGATTTCTCTCCTGTCGCTAAAGCTTCGTGGATTGCTGTACCGAAATTTTCATTCCTTATCGGTCATTCACCAGTGCTTGCATGGGGTGCTGTGACACTTATTGCACCTTTAGCATTAGTTGCAATAATCGAAGATCTAGGTCATGTCCTTGTAATAGGAAATATAGTCGATAAGGATTTGATAAAAGATCCAGGTTTTCATAGAGTCATGCTTGGAAATGGCTTAGCAACGTCAATAGCTGCACTGTTTGGCGGTCCACCAAGCACGACGTATGGAGAAAATATCGGTGTTTTAGCCATGACAAAAGTATACAGCTCAAGAGTCATAGAAGGTGCTGCTGTCATAGCGATACTTTTAAGCTTTATTCAAAAGATAGGCGCACTTATACAGGTTATACCACAAGCAGTAATGGGTGGTGTCACCATAATCCTATTTGGAATGATTGCAGCCGCAGGTATAAGAACATTAGTAGAAAATAAGGTTGACTTTTCTGACAGCAGAAATTTGATAATAGCATCAGTAATCTTAACTCTCGGTGTCGGCGGCATCAAAATAGGATCAGGAAATTTCGTGTTTGAAGGCGTCGGTCCTGCAACACTAGCAGGTATAATCTTAAATTTAGTTCTTCCTAAAATCAAACTTACAAAACCAGAAGGCGAAAAATCGAAAGTAAAAAACGACAGCGTCATCACACAAGCGTAAAAAAAAAGACTGCTGCAAGACTACGCTAATATAGCTTGCAGCAGTCTTTTTTTTAAACTTTTTTGCTTGTAGTGCTAAGCCCCTTTAGATTTAATACGTAGTTCATCTCAAACACAGCAGCTTCAATTAATTTGTCTATTTCTTCATCCGTCAGCTTGTTTCCCACTATTTTCTTTATTAGGTTTACCGCTTCTGCTTTTTTATCAGCACCATTTCCCGCACCAAATTCCTGCTCTACTCCTCTTACAATCATTTTCGCTATCTCGAAATACCTTTTTGTCTTTTCAGTGCCTATCTTTGAATACAAATAATTTATGACATAGCCTAATGTAGCAAGTATCACCAATTGCAGCCCTGCTGTCAATATAGTCATGATTAGGTCTTTCATTTTCTTTAACCCCCTATAATTTTTAATAATGCACCTGCAATATCTTTCCACTTTACATAACTTTCAGGATCGTAATAATCAGAGATTATACCCATTTGATGAAGTTTTTCTATATCACTGGAACCATTTGTCTGCTTTAAACCTATAGTATTTAATATTCCATTTGAAATAGATATAGCGTACATGTTCTGCTTATTTAATAAAAGGTCTAAATCATCCTTATTTGTTATAAACCCTAATTCAACTAATATTGATGGCATATTTGTATGATGTAATACATAGAAGTTAGCTGTTTTTACACCTCTATCTGCTGTTTTTAAATTTGTCACAATAGCTTGCTGCACGCTTTTTGCCAATTTTGCTCCGGAAGTGCTTCCAGGATATGAATAAGTTTCTGTCCCCTTCGCAGAAGAATCTTTAAAGCTGTTACAGTGAATTGAAACAAAGTAATCTGCATTGTTTTTATTGGCAATATCGCACCTTTCGCTAAGCCCCAACGTTATATCTTTATCCCTTGTCAAAATTACATCTACATTGTTTGCTTCTAAAACGTCCCTCAATTTAAGAGATACGCTTAAGTTTATATCTTTTTCAAAATAGCCATATCCTATAGCACCACTGTCAGAACCGCCATGGCCAGGATCTACAACTATTAACAATTATTCATCACCTCCTATTGTATTTGCCTCTCCTTATAATATGTTTTTCTCAAAAAAAATTTATATAGAAAACATAAAAAAAACGGATGTATATTTTGTGTATACACCCGATAATAACTATTTTTTAAGCTACGATAATGAGTTTTTGGTAATTTTGTATTATGTTATATATTCTTTCTTCCTCTTTAATAATCCTATTGCTATCATAGTCATAGGCATAGCACGCACCATTTACGGCCTTTGTAGTCAGCATGCCACTTGCGCTTTTATTTCCTTTAAGATGCGGTGCGTCTAAAATTCCCAATTTTATCGCCAATGATAGTGTATGTGGATCTGACAGCGGATCACTGCATAGTGTATTAAGATCCTTTATGGCATTGATTATTACCATCGCATCATTTATTAGTTCCTCTTTCCTCTTTAAAACATCTAAATCTTGAGTAAAATCAAACATGCCAGATAAGGTATTTTTTATTACAGCTTTTACAATCTTCACACTTTCTATTATATCATCTGGCGTAGCAGCATGATGTGCTTCACAAAAACCTACAACATGATATATGTGAGGCTTTATCGCCATGGAAAGATATGCGCTGGAAGCAAGCTGCCCTTTTGCCTCAAAAAGATCCTGCGGCATGCTTGCAAGCCCTGCCCTCGCCTGTCTAAATACCCTAAAGTTATCATCCTGAAGGCTTTCAACAAGTTCTATAGATGCCAGCATTTTAGCAAGGTCCATTTTAGGAGATGTAGCCGGCGGAACGTTAAACATAAACTGTGCTATATATGTCTTTACACCCATTCTCTTAGCATTGTACGCTGCAAGATAGCTTGCCGCCACATAAATGGCATCATGTGCATCTCTAAGCCCCCAGTGATGTGCTTCATTTACCTCAACGGGTATGTTTCTGTCGCCGTGCCACTTCATCAGCATCTGGTTCTCTCTAATGGATTCTTCTACTTCTCTTGGTCCCCTGCCATCTAGTACATTGTACCAGCAAAGGGGTATAGCTGCCCAGGCATTGTTTATCGTGTCTTTTAACACTTTTGCCATTTTAAAGACATCATTCGTTCCACTGTAACATCTAAGCAGCGGATAATTTCCACGCCTTGACTCATCGTAAAGTCTTTTGAATTCTTCTTCAGTCCTTATAGGCACACCACCTGCCCCATCAAGCGATGCTTTATACTTTTTATCAAAAAAGTGCTCTTGCGTATTTTGATCAGGGGCTATAGATATCACATCGAGAATTTTTTCTTCCGCAATCCTCCTTACACCTTTAAGCGTATCATCATACGAAGGCAACCCAAAGTGATGCCTTATTATAGGATAAGGATAGCTTTTCTCAATCCTTTCAACCACATCTTTACCATATTCTATTTCGCTATGTGAAGCTTTCTCTCCTCTTAGGTATGAAATTGTGTACTCATCACCAAAAGTTCCATCAAAAATTTCCTCAAATATTCCTGACTCTTTTGCAACTAAGCAATTGGGCTCTGTGCCTCCAAATATCCATCTAATATTGTTCAAACCATATTTTCGTATTTTATCTTTAAGCTCATTCAATATGATTTTCAGTGTTTCTGGAGTCAGTCTATAACTTACACCTACTATATCAGGTTTCTTTAAAGTCACTGTATCTACCAACTTATCAATAGATGTAGCAGGACCTAAAAAATCCACTTTATACCCTTCCTGCTCTGCCATATTTAAAAATCTATATACTCCCGCAACATGGACGTCATTTTCTATAGAAGCTGCAATAATATATTTTTTCATGCGACAGTGATCTCCTCCTTTAACCCCTCTATCATTTCCTTTATTTCTTCTACGCTTTTCCCTTCCAATCCCAGTTTCCCTACTGTGCGCCCGATTTTCCAATAGTTCACCTCATGCATACACGATGCCAAATGAATTATGGAATCTATAGTATAAGTAGGAATGCCTAATTGTTTGCCAATCGATGAAATAGGCACCAAGCTCATTGGCACATCTTCAAAAATGTACCTACTATTAAGATTTTTTGGCGCAAGCAAGCCTCTATAAGCATCTGTCTTTTGAATCGCATCATACAGATTGTCTGCAATAACGCCGTATGCATCTTTAAGCCAATCAAGCGCTGTAACAGCATTGACACCTAAAGCGTGGGCAACTGCTATTCTCTCTCTGTCCATTCTTTCCAATATTTTAGCAACTGATGGCGATATCCCTTCCAAATAATATTGAAAATCACCTTCTGTAGTCTCTATTCTTGCAGAGTTCAAAAGTGTAGGCGCTGGATGAAAGATAGAGCCTATATTATTCAAGCTGGTCTCTAAAACATTTTCAGCAGGTACTATCTGCGAATAAGCCAATCTCAATAAATCAACAACATAATCAGCCTTCCAAGCCGGTATAGATGCCAGTGAAACCACATCTTTTATCCTGAAAATTTTTGAAATGCCATTATTCGATCTGCAAGCATATATAAACGTATCAGTCTCTGCTACTACCACATTTATATCGTCTCTAATTTTAACAATGTTATAAAACTCTATAGCGCCAAAAGTTCTTCCCGGATTCAAAACTATTATCTGATCATTTCTTAAGTGTGGTAACATTTCATAAGCTATGTCACTGTGTCCAGACGCAGGAACAGTCACCATGATTATGTCTGCATCTTTTATAGCATCTTCCATATCGTCAGTGACCATATTAAGCTTTGCAAATCCATCTACAACGCCTTCAAGATGAATACCACCATTATTTAAGATAGAAGCTAATTTTTCACGAGATCTGTTATACAAATTGACTGTAAAACCCTTTAGCGAAAGATGTGCTGCCATCGCCTGCCCACCATTGCCAGCACCAATGACAGAAAAAATAGGTAATCTCATTTAAAAACCTCCTTCTATTTTAGGGTATTAAAAAAGCCATAGAGAAAATCTATAGCTGAAACCCGGCAACTAATAGAAGGTAGTTGTACCAAATATATTCATGCTACTTCCTCCTCTTTCAACGCTTACGAGGTTAGCTGACGGGTTAGGGTCGAAAGATAACCCCTCCATACAAATGGATTCACCCCAAAATTGGTTTCCCCGCTTCATACGAATTCAGCGTTATAGCATATTATTAAATTAATTAAATTATACCATAGCAAAATTCCATTTGCAAATATATTAAAAAAATGTAAATTTTGTAACAAAACTGTGTCTAAATTTATAAACACTCTGGTTGCAGTGGGCGGTTATTTTTCTGTTAAAACTAAGAATTGCTATGAGTGAAATATATGATCTGCTTCTTAACCAATAACTTTCCAAATAAAATTCTCTTTTTACATCTATTTGCGATACCATCTCAAATAACATTAAAATAATCGAATCATTATGTTTACCAGAAGATCTATCAGAAGAAATTTTGAAGTAGAATGAAATACATCTTTCATGCTTTTAGAGTTCAGTCTAACAGTATGCTTAAAAAATATTTTTTATCTTCTCTGATATTTGTTTGATAACAGCAATTGATAGAAGCAAATTATTGCCTCTATAAAAATAAAAGCACTCCTGCAAAATAAGCAGAGGTGCGCTATAAATTCAGATTTTTTTCTTGAGCAAATCGAAAATAAAAAATCCACACTGCTTTCATAATCCTATAAATTCCTTGCTAATTCTTCTAAAAGTTGAGAAGTGGCGCTTAATTCTTCTATGGATGAACTAATTTCTTCAAAAGCAGTAGCTTGTGTCTCAAAAAATGAACTTGATGCATTTATTTTGTCAGAAATACTTTTAATAGATTCCTGTATTTTTTCCAATATTGAGTCTATTCTACTTATTGATTCACTGCTGCTATTAGATAGCTTTCGTATCTCTTCAGCAACTACAGTAAAGCCCTTACCTTTTTCACCAGCTCTTGCGGCCTCAATGGCTGCGTTCAATCCCAATAAATTAGTTTGTTTAGAAATATTCTGAACAAATTTTAAAATATCATCAGTGCCCTTTGTATTTTCAATAGCTTTATTTACTTCTTCCAATATCTTAGTATTAGAATTAACCACAATTTCGACTCCAGAGGAAACCTCTTGAATGGCCGAAGATATTTGCTCAAGCGATGATGCAAGATTTTCGGATAGTGATAATACTTTGTGTCTTTTTTCTAAACTTTTCCCCATAAGTAAAACCCCAATTACAGTATCATCGTAGTCTTTTATAGGGATAGCATATGACTTAAACGGCACTCCATACACTTCTTTCGGTACATCTTTTATAATGTAGTTTCCAGTTCTAATGGCTTCAAAAGCTGCACCACCTTCTGGAATTGCATCACCTACTTTTGCATTAATAGGAAGCTCATCACAATTTTTTATCTCCAAATATTTTTCTCTATCTACAATGGCAAAAGATACACTGTCCTCAAAAAGTAATGGTAAAAAAGTTGTTAACTTATTAAAAAACTCAAGCATTTCATCTTTAGATACAGTTATCAATTTTAGTCCTCCTTAATTCGTTAATTTTTTAACTTCTCATAAAGCGCTATAATAAATTATATAGAATTAACGACTTTTGTCAAATTTAGCTAATATTTTTCGATCCCTCATAGGTAAGCTAAAAACATTTATTCACATCTTTTGTAAAATTGTAAAATTACTTTCTTTTTATGTAAATTAGGCCAATATCAATCAATCATTCTTGATAATTTTAAACATCCCACCTTCCTATAAACCTTAAAAGTAATTTCTAAAATGTCTCGATATCCTGTGCTTTTTGCCTTATCCAATGCAAACGACAAATTTAACTTTATATAAATATATTCTGCATAATTCCTCTAATTCCTTCTTTGTAAATTAAATAAAAAAACAATTGATTACTATTAGTCACTTTCATCATCAAATATGTCAAAATTTTATTGTAATCTACACCGAATAATATGGCATAAAGGTATTGACTAATAGTCTTTTATGTAATATAATTAATGATGTCGCTGGTTGATGTGATTGCCGGAGTGGCGGAACTGGCAGACGCACAGGACTTAAAATCCTGCGGGCCTTTAAAGCCCGTACCGGTTCGATTCCGGTCTCCGGCACCAATTGAATAGTACATCGCGGGGTGGAGCAGTTGGCAGCTCGTCGGGCTCATAACCCGGAGGTCGCAGGTTCAAGTCCTGCCCCCGCAACCAAACATGGCGGCGTAGCTCAGTTGGCTAGAGCATGCGGTTCATACCCGCAGTGTCGGTGGTTCGACTCCACTCGCCGCTACTTCCAAAGAACGGAAATCATCACCTATCCCGAAATAGAATTCACATTTTATTTCAGTTGGATAAACGGTGATTTTTTTATATATTTTTTCAGCACTTCCTTTATTTTTTTGGATCGCTTAAAGAATTAATTACCTCTCTATCTGCATTGAATATTTTCATGATTATTTCAGGAGTAATAAAACTTGTTTCTTTCTTCCTTTCTATTTCGGAAAGACTATAGAGAATTTCGTTTTTCTTTTCTTCAAGCTCTCTCATTTTTTCTTTCATGATTGGTTGGTACATGCCTTCGGCAATAGCATCAACAATGTTTTTTATTTGTGACTCTATTTTATTATAATTCTTCTTTAATGCTGTTATTTTTTCAAGTTTTTCTTTATTAAGCTTTTGATTTTCTTCGTTTAAAAGTTTTGCTAATATTGGTGCTACTTCTGGATCAAATATCTTCTTATTTAATTCTTCTACAATAAAAACTTCTAATCTGTCTTTGTTTATATCTTTATTTGTACATTGCTTTGTTCTATCTTTTTTATTACACCTATATATAACATATTTTCCACGGCTTAAGCATCCAACCATTTTAGAACCGCATATACCGCTTGGCAAAACGGTCCAACTTATGTACTATCACCGCTTCAAATATACCTATTTCACTGTCTTTAATCATTTGAAGAAATTGTGGTCTATCGTCGGTTGTTGCTGATTTAGCTTCATCAGCATAGATCTTTACAATTTCAATATTATTTTTTTCTGCATATTCTTTAATTGCTCTTAATTGAGCATCGATACTTTCTTCTCTTTGATTATCTGAACTAAATCTGCAATATGCCGCTGCTTTCATTGAAAACCTCCTTTCAAAAAGTATTTTAGTTGTAAATCACATTATATAATAATTTTATAAAATTAGCTATAGATAAAAGACATCACAATAGTGTAACATAGCAAAAATGCAAAAGTATTCAGCAAAGCATTAGGACATAATACAAAAAAAGGTATCGATTCTTTATCGATACCATGAAATTTTCGAAAACCAATTTATCCTAATTCATCAATTTTTTTATCTCATCTTTTGATAATTCTGTAATTTCTGCTATTCTGTCGATGTCCATACCTTCTTTTAACAACTTCTTTGCTATTTTTATGCTTCTTTCTTTTTCGCCTTTTTCAATTCCTTTTTCTATGCCTTTTTCTATTATCATTTTGTACGTTTCAGACTCTTCAATCCTAAACATCCTTATCACCTCCGAAAAAACTTTCTCGATAACTTCTCTTTTATAAACTATACCTGATAATATCTCTGCCTTAAACGTTATGTCTTTCTTTTTGTTTATGTCTAATGGAATGTCTTTTATAGCCTCAACACATCTTTCCAGATATTTTTCTCCTTCTTCTTTCCTTCTATTTTGATCCATCAATGGTAGAAGCGAATACAAATCATAATAGTCTGTTCCTACAACATCAGTATATTTTATGTCATTATCTCCAAGTAATATCATAACATCCTACAAGGCATTTTTTATCATATGATCGAATCTCTATATTGCAAAAAAATACAACTTTCACCACCAACACCTATTAACACCATTCATATATAATTTTTATTTTTCTTAGCGTCAAATGTACAATTATCAATACTCTAAAATCATATCTCTTTTAGTATTATTTGCTGTAACGAAATAAATGTTGGCCACACCGTTCCTGGAGGTAATGTATATTGTACTAAATTAGGTCCTATATTTTTTACATTGACTACATATTTTTTTAGGTCCACTAATAATACAGGATTATGTAATTTATCATCATATAATTTTTTACACTTTATCCCTTTGCTTTTATAATGTTTAATTAATGCATCAAGTAGATCGTCCATATTATAATATACATCATCTAGTTCCAATATAATTTTGTTTTTATTAAGCATTTTATTACTCACTCCTTTCAAATAATTATAAACTTGTGTATATCTTAGAAGCCAATTTTAGCTATTTTTAGGATATGCTTTTTTTCTTTTCATTCTAAAAAATCTTCGTAAAAATAGTAGTTAACTAAATCATATTCTCATATATACGCTTTCTGTTTTAAAAGAACTAACCTAAGTTCTTTAATATCAACATCACACACTTTCTTCCCATTTTTAACAGCCACATACGCTGCAGTTCCAGCAGCTTGACCAGTTGCCATAGCAATTGGAGAAACTCTTATTGCTGCATTTGCCTCATGTGTTGATGATATGCATCTACCTGATACTAAAAGATTATTTACCTTTTTACTGTAAAGACTTCTAAATGGTATTTCATACGTATTATCTTTTTCCAAACTCATATATGTCGTTTTGTCACCATCCGGTGAATGTATATCAATGGGATATCCACCAATTGCTATACAATCATCAAAATGTTTGCTAGTTATTAGATCTTCTGCTGTTAGTACATATTCACCAATAATTTTTCTCGTTTCTCTAACTCCAATTTGTGGTCCAGTCGAAATAAGATATGCTTTTTGAAATCCAGGTATATGCTTTTTCATGAAATTATAAACTTCAAAAGCCTGCTCTCGTCCATACATCTCACCCTTTGTAAGATCGTTTATATCTGCACCATTTAGCTTTTGTACCCTTGTCATATTAACTATAACCTCACCTGGTATATCAGTTTCAAAAAATAAAACCATATCTCTTTCAAAGTTTATTTCCCCATTAATACGAGCTTCTCTTAATATTGAATAAAATCCGTTCACCATAAGTCTTTTAGATGTTTTTATCTTTTCTATATCTACCATTGTAAATTCTTTTGGATTTTCTTCCATGTATTTTTTAACATCTGCAATATTCACATTACCTATTCTTACATTCATAGTCATAGGTTGCGTTAAATTGTCCCCTGGTCTACCAAGTATATAATCTATTCCGCACTTTACTGCAAGATCCGCATCTCCTGTTGCATCAATAAATACATTGGCTTCCACCTTTTCAATACCAGATTTATTTGCAATATGAATTGCTTTTATATAAGCTCCGTCTAACTCAACATTTGTTAAAAAGCTATGATATAAAATTTCAGCACCACTTTCAATAACCATCTTTTGAAGTACATATTTCATTATTTCTGCATTAAATGGTGTCACAGTACTTACAAATCCAGTTGTATCAAGTACATGTCCTGGACTTCCACCATACTTTATGAGATTGTCTACAACTTCCTGTGGTATGCCATTAATAACCTGTTTTGTGCCGGCGTGGAATGTCATCATTGGTCCAACTCCCATATTTGTCAGAGCCCCACCAAGAAAACCATACTGCTCAATTAATAATGTTTTAATACCATTCCTTGCAGTAGCAATTGCAGCAATCGTTCCAGACACTCCTCCGCCTATCACAACAACATCATATTTTCTCATAATATTCACCTACCATATATCGTAAAACTCTTTTACAAAAGCATGTGCCGCAATTTCATTCAATGAATTTAACTGTTTCTTTACATTAATAAATCCGAATTTAAGATTGACTTTCTCAATGTTAGACGTAAGCCCTATATAATAATACTCAAGATAATGGTAATATTCATGGCATAGAAATAAATTGATAAGTCTGTCTCCTGCTTTCCAAAAAGAATACTTTTCTGGAATTGACGGAATAAATTCTTTTTCTATATTTTTCATATATATAGTTATCTTCTTTTCATTGACAATAATCTGGCTAAATATCATATAGCCGGGTGTGTAGTGTACATTGTTAATTTCGAAATTTATTCCTTCTTTTTTTAATAATGCATTTATATCTTGATTCTTGTACTTTTTAGCTTCACTAGCACCTCGATTCCATGCAATATTAGTTATGTCAGACAAATCAATGTTTTTTATTCTGTCATAATATAAATTATTTTTAAGTTCTTGATTTATTAATTCCTCTTTATTTAAAAATATGGATGGTATCATTTTTTCACCTTTTACAAATAATAATTGCTATTTCTTCATCTTCTCTGTGACCGTTTAACTCAATTTTTGCCAATGACATTATCTGATTTTTATCTACCATTCCTGATAGATCAACTAATCTATTTGATAATACTATAAAACAGTCTGGTATTTCTGCTCCTCCATCACCGTAAAATATATTTTCATCAAGAACCTTGTTTAAATTTTCATCAAATTGTGAAATAGTTGTTCTGAATATTTTACCATTATTTTTGCTAAGTTTTATTACTCCTTCTGAATCTACCACTCTTATAAATTCAATTGTTTTTGTAATAAGACCAAATAAGCTTTTTTGCTTTTTTAAACCCATTATTACATACATTTCTCCTACTTTTAACATTATCTTTGTGTCTTTCTCATTAATATTCATTGAATCTGCGGCTATTTTGATTATTTCCTTTTCATTTAGTTCTTTCTTCATCATGTCCTTTGATCTTAGTTCTGTAGCACCCGTTGCTATCGCTCTTAATATATTTCTTTGTGAATCTACTTCGATAAATACTTCTACGGTGTTTTCTAAGGCACCGGCTTTTATAACTGCTTCTTTTGCTTCACTTCTTATAGATATTATGTCATTTTCAGTTGGATTTTGAACTGTCCTTTCAATTACTTCTCTTACCATTGCAAGTGCCACACCTATTGTTGATATTACTTGCGCATTTTTGGCAATCCTGTATTTCATATTCATCATTTCAGCAAGATATAGTACAATTGTTGCACTTCCTCCACCACCACCAACCAGAACTGTTGTACTCTTATCGAGTTTATAATCTTCAATAAGTTTTTCAACTACCTCCAAATCTTTCTTGCATGCTTTTTTTAAAATTTCATTTGCAACTTCTTCTACTGTAATTCCAAGTTTATGTGCAATTGGCTCGAATGCTTTTCTGGCCGATTTACTATTTCCATATGCATAATCATTTTGATTTACATATCCTAATATATTTGCCGCACATGAAACTGTAACTGCAAACATTTTTCCATTTTTACTTTTAATGGCTACATAATTATCTGGATCACTCTCTTTAGGTTTAATATAGACTATTTCCGGTTCTATTATTTCATCAGGATCGGCATACACTGAATACGGAAGACCAGCTATATGTGCACTTCTTGGTCCTACATCCTCTATACCTTTTTCTCCTAATCTTACCATGCTTCCACCAGCTATTCCGACAGTCCTTACATCAAGTGAATTAAGATATGTCTTATGACCACCTATCTCTGCATAATTCACCATTACCTTTCCATTCCTAATAACTGATATATCTGTAGATGTCCCTCCTACTTCAAGAAATATGCCATCGGAAATTTTTTCATACATCAAAGCACCAGCAACACCTGCTGCTGGACCAGACAGCATTGTCAATATAGGCCTTTTTCTCACTTCAGCCACATCCATAACGCCACCATCACAGCGCATAATCATCAAAGGAGCTTTTATTCCAGATTTCTTGACACTTTCTTCAGTCATATTGGCAGTGTCAATCATTTTAGGCAAGATAGATCCATTTATTGCTGCCGTTCTGGTTCTAATTTTTAATCCATATAGCTTTGTAATTTCATGTGTTGCTGTAGCTGGTAACCCTTGGTTTTCTGATATTTCCATTACCTTATTTTCACGTTCAGGATTGTCCACCGAAAATGCCTCTGCTGCTACAATTGCTCCAACATTCTCATGCTTCAACTCTAATATGGAATTTTCTATACTTCTATCAAAATCATCATTTATCTCAATATATTTATTAAATGTCCTCAAAAATTTACCTGGCGCAAGTTCTATATCACCAATATTCGTATCACTTTTTGATTTTATTCCCTCTAGACCTTTGCCAATAGTAACTATTCCAACAGGAACAACATCTCCTTCAAGTAGTGCATTTGTGGCTTGTGTTGTTCCATGAGCAATAAAAAGCACATCTTCCGGTTTAATATTATTATCATTCATTAATTTTTTTAATACCTCTATTATACCTTTTGCAACACCTTCCTTAGCTGCATGGGTCGTTGGGAGTTTTACAGTCCCTATGATTTCGTAAGTATCATTATTTATTGCAACTGCATCTGTAAATGTTCCTCCAACATCTATACCAATTCTTACTTTCAAAGATATCTCCTCCTAAATTTATTGCATAGGGTTAAGCTTTTAGCTTAACCCTATATTAACTAATCCTATTATTAGAAAAACATTATTGAAGCTGTTATAATACCTGCAATAGCTAACGTCCAAATATAAGGTAATAATTTTATAAGTAATTTATTTACATCTACGCCTGCGTAATTGCTTAACCAAACATTTTGCGTATTCGTAGGATCTCCAATTGCTTGTATTCTTTCTGTAGATAACAATGCACCCATAACAGTAACAGGTGGAAGTATCTTTAAGCTTATAATCAGACCAGCTATTCCACTTCCTAAGCCCCATAAATTTAGTGGACCTCTGTATAATGCTAAAGGAGCTAAAATACCAAAAAACAATATATAAGGCAATGGGGATGTCGGAATAATATTTTTTAATACTGATGAAAGTGCTTGAGAAACATAAGGATGCATAACAGAATTTAACAACATGCCTATTCCTATCATTAATAATACTGCTGGTGCAGAATCAGCAATCCCATCATACGCTGTTTTTGTTATAGTATTTAATGCAGATTTAAATGACTTTTGTGTAGTAATGATGCAATAGATTATGCCTACTATAAATGACGTAATTATAGGCCATTTAAATACAAGTACAAATACTATAGGAATAATTGGTGTTAATAGTGCCAAGAAATTAACTTTCTTTTCGGTATCTACTGTATTTTGTGCCCATGCAAATTTTATTCCCGCACGTTTAAATTCAATTACAGCAAAAACAATGGCCATAATAGCTGTATATATCATCAAGATAACCGCAAAATTTTTAATATTATTAAGTGTAACGCCTGTCGCAGTTATATAAAAAGACCAATTAGCCATATTAAGTTCAAGCCCTATTGCCATGCCAAACAAAAACATTGATATTGCTATTATAGGAGCTACACCCACAGACAACAGTATTGGCACAGCGATACTTCCAACCATTATTACAGCACCTAATCCACTTATCGTCGTAAAGAGTAATGCTATTGCGGCAGTTATCAATAAGGTCATAATTAATGGTCTGTCACCGCCTAATTCGGCAGCCGTTTTTACAATAGCTTTTGAAATGCCAGTTTGATTCATTAACTGGCCTAACCATGCACCAAACATGACTGCTACATAGGCAGATGCTAATTTAATAGCGCCACCATCTATAATGTATGCCAAAAGCCCTGTATCAACTTTCGTCTTTGGATCAACCAATGACAATGGAACTCCAGCAATTAAAGCTATTCCAATTGCAAGTATCGGAAGAGCTATTAATGTCGGCAACTTCCTTGAAACCATAAGTCCTGCTATTATTAGAAATAATAACAGTATTAAAATTGCCTGCATAATTATTCCCCCTATAATTTATCGATTTCATTTCTAAATTTTTCTGTCACCTTTTTAACGTCATCCACCTCATTACCTGTCACAATTGCGCCAATCATTATTCCTTTAACTCCAAGATCGTAAAGATATTTAACTTCATCCGGTTCAATAATTCTTTGAGTTGGCACAACTACAGGTTTCTTGATATTTTCTACAAGTCTGCCATATCTCATCAGGTCAGATAAATGAATTTTTTCTTTTCTATCATCAGGCAATACGTCAGCTTCAATTACGTCAATATTAATTTTTTCTAATACTCTTAAATGCAATATATCATAAGTTTCATCAACTGCTACCATCTTATTAAGATTTGTATCCAGCATATATATTGGCAGATAATGTGCAAACATCGATAAAAAGCTAAACTTTAACTCTTCTGCCAATCTAATTTCTTCCCTGCCGGCACATTTTTCTGCACCTGGGACAAGTCCAACTGGTACATTAAAACTATTTACTATCTCTTTAAACACCTCCTTTTGTTCATAAATGCTACCAAAATCATTGCCACTTGCCTGATGATGCACATTAGCATGGACTTTTAAAGCATTCGCACCCCCTTTCACAGCAGCCTCAGCAAATTCAACAGTATTTTTGGGAAGACTAACTATAAGCGTCATCTTATTTGATTTTAGAATATCAGCAAAAGTCATTGTACTGCCTCCTTAATAAATTATTTTATTTAAAGTTAATTTTGCTGCAGCTTTTAATATATCTTCATCATTTACAAAAGATTGTTTAATAATTACGTCATTGAAAGATTTTTGTAAACTGTCTACAACGTTAAACATTTTCGAGATTTTCCCATCAAATACAAACAGTTTTATATTCAGCAAATTCTTTAAGTTTAAAATTGCAACTTTTAAAGCATCAATAACATCATTTGTAATTTTATTAATAGTATCATTCTCAAAAAACTTATAAACACTGTTAATACTTAAAAATTCCTTATCATTTATATGGTTTCTTTCCAATGCAACAATTTTTCTTATTAAAGCTTTTACTGTTACAAGAGTATTTAAGCATCCTTTATGTCCTTCTGGACATTCAGGACCATTTCTATCTATTATCATATGTCCAATATTAATATCATTATTTACCCTGCCATCTCTAAGTATCACTGAGGACCTTACTTCATCGTTCAAATCAATATAAGCAAGATTTTCATTTGTTCCAAATGCTAAATATTCAGCCATCGATTTTAAATCAATTTCATTTTCTACTACAACCGGTATATCCAATTCATACGATAAAGCTTGAGACAATGTCATATAATCCGAAGATATAGATGTAGATAATACTCCTCTAAAATTAAGTTCTTTTAAATCATCATTTAAACATATACCTAATCCATAAATTTTTTTGTTTTCTTTGTTTAAATTAAATTCAATATCATTAACAAAATTTACTATAATCTTTTGTAAAAAAGGCAAATCATAATAATTAAACTCAATCTTTTTTTCGTCTCTTTTATTAAGATTAAAGTCAAATAATATACAAGCCAAATTATCCCTGAATATTTTAAACGTGGCAATATATCCATTGTCAGAATTCAGTTCTAACATTATTGGTCTTCTTCCACCATTTGATGGTCCAATACCTGATTCCTTTATTATCTTTTCATTTAATAATTCTTCGACTAAATCCGAAATAGCAGTCATGCTCAACCTAGTATATTGAGAAAGTTCAGTTCTTGATAAAGGTCCATTATTTATTAAAATCTTTATAACTCTTTTTTTATTTTTATCTTTTAATTCTTTTAAATTATTTCTATGTCTCAATATATCACCTATCTTTCTAAGAAGTTCGTAATAATTATATATACTTTATCATACTTTATTATTATCTTAATATTATTAATTCTACATAAAATTGAAAAATCCTTCTAAAAAATTTTATTTTTTTAAAATTGATTCAAGTGTTATAAGAAGCATTTTAGAAATAACAAGTGTTTTTGGGCTTTAATTTAAAAGAAATTGGACATTTTATACTATACCTTACTAAGGCTACTACACAAAAAAAGTGTAGAAGCCTTCTAAAAAACTTCTCAGAAAGATGGTGTGAATATAGTTTGTACAAAAAAATTAGAAAAATACGGTTTTATTTATCGCAAAAGCCTTTTTAAAAACTTTATTAATATAAATAAAATTACAATTAGCAATAGCAATGCTAATGAATATTTTTTTATTAAGTCAACAGCTATTTGCCATTTTTCACCGAGTAATAAACCTAAGCCTATGAATGTAATACACCACAAAATTGATCCAACAAAATTTAATAAAGCATAGTTTTTGACTTTGATCATGTAAATGCCGCTTAAATAAGGTATAATGTGCCTTATGCCGGGAACAAATTTACTGAAAATAATCAAAACCTTTTGATGTTTATCAAAAGAAATTTTTGTCTTATGGATTTTTTCTTTTGTAATGTGAATTGGCTTTCCAAACTTAAGCACAACTTCTTCACCATATTTGAACGCTATAAACCACGCTATCATAGACCCTGTGAAAGTACCTGCTGTTGCGAATAATATTGAGCAAATTATTGCTAAGATAGAACTTTTTAGTTCTAAAAAGCCCATGAAAGCCATTACTGTTTCTCCAGGCACAAATGGCATTCCTAAATATTCGGCAGCAAGGCTTAAAAAAAGAATTGGATTCCCGTATTGCTTTAAGAGCGTAAATATAAAATTCTTAGGCAATTTTTCCCTCCATAAAGAATGTTATGAGATTGTAAAAATATCTATTTTATCTTATTTTACCGCAATCTAAATTATAATATTTATCACTTTGATGGGCTAAACAAAAGATTACTCTTATAGCATAAACCAAATCACTCTAAAAATCAATTGTGAACCTATTCCATCCTATAGAAGATGGAACTTGCTACCATATATAGGACTAGAGATTTCTGTGAAGCCTTCGTTAAAAATACTTTATTGGGCAATTAACAAAAAATTGATGTCTTCTATAAAAATTTTAACAGTTTTACCGATAAAAAAATAAAAAGATTGGAGGTGAAAATATGGCAAGCTATCTTGATACAAGTTATATGTATATGATGTATCCTTATTACAGCGACTACAGCTATCTTTTTAATACGAGCAATCCATTGACTTCACTATCAAATATTTCTTCTGACAATATATCTCAAATCGCACAGCAAGCATTGTACACAGATATGGAGAACCAACAGTTGCCAATGCAATCGATAAATGCCCTTGTCATGCTGAATAGTTACGCAAATAATTTAAATGAAACGGCGTCACAGTTGCAACTTACATCGCCTGATAATGTTTTTAACCAGATGGTCGCTACATCCAGTGATCCAAATTCCATAAGTGTATCAGCTCAACCAGGTGCAACTGCTTCTACCTATAGTGTTACTGTAAATCAGCTTGCCATGGCACAACAGAACAATGGGACAAGTTTGTCAAGCAATAGTGTTACAAGCCTTACACCTGGAACATACAGCTTTACAGCACAAGTAGGTGGGCAACAATATAATATATCTTTCAATGTCAATCAAGGAGACACTGATCAAACTGTCTTAGATAATATGGCTCAAGCAATTAACTCTGCAAATATAGGGATTACAGCCATTGTAAATAACAATCCATATCTTGGTACAAGTCAGTTAGAAATAAATGCAAATAATACTGGAACAAATAATGCATTCACGTTGACAGATGTCAGCGGCAATGCAGTTTCATATACTGGCGCAAATACAGTAACAGTAGAAGCAACAAACGCAAATTATACTATTAATGGAGTAAGTGGTACATCTCAAACAAACACTGTCAATGTTGACAATAACAACTTAACCATGACATTTAATAAGACTGTAAGCAATGCTACAGTGACAGTGGCGCCTGATACGCAATCCATAAGCGACAGCATAAATAATTTTGTCAATGACTACAACGAGATGTTAACATATGTGAATCAGAACCAGCAATATATCAGCCCTCTTGTTGCTTCAGAGCTTACTCAAAGTTATGAATATCAGGCATCAAATTTACAAGCCATTGGAATTACTCAAAATCCAGACATGACTCTTTCGATAGACCAAAATACTTTAAATAATGCAATACAGAACAATTTTAGCACTGTACAAGCAGCCTTTGCTGGATTTGATGGATTGGCTGTAAATGTAGGTCAATTTGCTGGGCAAATAGCTGAGAGTCCTCTTACAGACTATGCAAATGAAACGATGTCTTTGGTCAATAACAATATGGGAATTTATGATTCAACTGGAATGCTTGATGCGTCATTAATTCAAACAATGCTGATGCCATCTGGTCAATTTATAAATTCATTAATTTAACAATAAATTTAAGAAATTTCCCACCTCTAAAAGATGGGAAATTTCTTATATAGCATAAAGATTTAACGATTTAAATGAAAATTTCGTATATACCCAAAAAAACAATTAAAATACCTGAAACTAATGGTGCATAACTGCCAAATGCTTTGGCTAAGTAAGTATTGCCTATGGTAAAACCCAAAAGAATGGATAATAAACTGAAAATAATTGTTAATAATGTAGTAAAATATATGTTAAGTCCTGTAATGCTTGCTCCAATTCCTAAACCTAAATTGTTTATTGTTAAACCCAAAGCAAGAATAATAGATTCTTTCATATCTATATATTTTAAATTATCCTTTCCTTCTATTTTTGAATTAATCAGGATTTCGTAATTATTCTTAAAATCAAAAGTATCTGTTTTCCGTTTCTTATAATAGTCTAAAATAAACCATAAGCCTAACATAATAAGTATAAGACTGCCAGCAATATTTGATATGTTTGATGGTAAAAATCTATTTATAAAGAAACCTATAGACATCGATAAAAATGTACCAATGCCAGATACTAAAGCAATTAGAAGATTACTTAATATTCCGATCCTTATTTTTTTAATCCCATATGCTATGGCCACAGTAAAGTTATCAATATTTGCTGATATTGAAAATAATAAACTTGATATAACATGCATAACAACCCCCCTATTTTAATATGTCTTTATATTATATTCTTCATTTGAGAATTATGTTATCTGAAGCTTATTAAAAATTTGTCGCTTGCAACTTAAGGAAAATTTTCTTAAGTGTACAATAATATCAAAAAACTATACAGACAAAAAGCAAAAATTGTATTAGTATTACAAAAAAGCGCTTAATGAAATCGCTGCTGAAAAAGTAGATGCAGCATTTTTAATTATGTTTACTGATCAATGTATAGAAGCACGGTTGAAGTCTGTTCCAGAGTATATAGATGAATATGCCGAAAATACAGTTATGATTAAAATAACTGGAGTAATTAGAAATAGAGGGTTTGGATATGCCGCTTAAGCAGCTTAAAACTCGCCTAAAGTAAAATTATCATTCTTTTGATTTTCTTTTATGTCTTGATTTTGTATATACTCTATTATCACTTCATCTGTTACATTGCCACTACTTGCTGCAAAATATCCTCCCGCCCACAAATGTTGTCCCCAAAATTGTTTTTTAAGCTCCTTATTTTCCATCAACAGCTTCCTTGAACTGTATCCTTTTATATATTGCACCAACTTACTTACTGACAAATGTGGTGGTACCGACACTAGTATATGTATATAATCTTTTGACACATGTCCTGATAATATTTCTACTTCATTATTTTTGCATACTATTCTTATTAGTTCTCTTGTTCTTTCTGCTATTTTCCCAACCAATACCGGTTTTCTATATTTTGTTATCCATACTATATGATATTTTAGGTCATATGTAGCATGCGACGACTTTCTATAATTTTGCATATTTATCACCTCTAGTTTTATTTTTTACTAGAAGTGATTATTTATTTTGTTGACCTAAAGATTTCAGCTTAAGCTGATAGATTTAACCCTATTATATAGACATTAAAACATGCTGCTCTACTATGGTCTAAAATATTAACCTTAAATCAAAATTGAATTTGCCTCCCGGCAGGAAATAAAAACAGAGCCTGCGAATTAGAGGTCAAGAGGCTTGTGAGGGATACTGGACGAAGGAGGATATGCTCACACGGCGAATGCGAACCTCTTGACCGTAAACCAAGCAGGCGTATAATCTAAAAAGCGAGAGGTAAATTAAAAGAGTACTCGCAAGAGTACTTTCCGTAATAAAGACCATAAAAATATACAGAAAAAAAAATAAAAGCACTTCTACAAAATAAGCAGAGGTGCTCATTTAGCCGGATTTTTGATTTAAACGGAGCAAAACGTTCAACTGAATATCTACGAGAGGATATACAAGGTATATACCATTAAGGAAAGTAATGGACGTGGGGCGTGACCGATTATATCGCCCCACCTTGGAGTTGAACGGAGTCTACGAATCAAAGCATAAGGAGAAGACCTTGCATATACCCTGAAAATAAAGCCCCCGAATTTATTCTGGCGAGGATGTCACTGGAATAAAAATTTACAAATTTTCAATAATTTATATTGACAATATGGTAAATTCATTTTATTATAATAGTAACCTATTTTAGTTTTTGTTTATATGTAGGTAGTATCAAATTATTTGAGTTATAAAAATTTTTGTTTTTGTTTACAGAGGAAAATAGGTAGAACCAATATTGGGAGGTAAGAAAAATGCAGATTGGCGACAAAAAAAGTTTAATGATAACGGGAACTGCAAAAAAAGAACAAAATATTCTCCTTGATGAAATTAATTATTCATTAACAAAATTCATTTACGAAACTCTTGCAAGCAATTCGCCGGAGTTTTCGCGGGAACTTCATGAAGTTGGTTTTAAAAAAAGCAAAAAAAGTTTTAAAGGAGTATGTTTTTCCCGCCCGTATTTTTCTGATTTTACCTTAAAAGAAAATGGTACTATCTCAGTTGGTAAGTTTGTAACGATTAAAGTAAGGTCACTTGTTAAAGGATTTTTGGATAATTTTATTCTTGGTTTATATAAAAATGAAAAAATAAAAATTAGCAAAGCGGAATTTAGTTTTGAAGAAATAAAAATTTTACCGGAACTGCGATTTAAAACCGAAGAAATGTTTTATCTTGATACCCCGTTAGTTTTAAGTGTTAAAGACCATTCAACCGGAAAAGCAAAATACCTGCGCTATCTTGATGATCGAGAGAAATTCAAAGAAGCATTAAAACAAAATTTAAAGGAAAAGTACAGTACCTTTTATGGGAATGAAATTGATTTAAATGATTTTGATTTTAGTTTTGATGAAAGTTATATGGCTACTGCCGCAAAACATTCAAAACTTATTACCTACTGTGATCAGCGGATTTACGGAGAATTAGCTCCATTTACAATCAAAGCTCCAATTGAAGTTATGGAAATGATCTATTACTCGGGAATCGGAGAAAAAAATATGATGGGCTTTGGCTTCATTAGTAAAAAATTAAAAATAAAAGGGGGAAAGGTATAAGTGTCTACTGATTATAGTGGTGTTTATTTAGTAGATGTTGGTATAGCTTATTTTAAATCATGGCTTAAAGCGCAAAACAGTGGAACAATTACAACTATTACAGGAAATGATATAAGAACATTTGCTAATCAAATAAGAGCCCATTATATGAACAATCCTGATGATTGGAAAACTTTGCAAAAAGAATTGTTATTTATTATTACGAGAAACCCGATTCGTTATAAGTCTGCGGAAAATTTATTCAAAATCAAAAATGGAAACTCGATAATTGATTTAAGCGAAGAGTATGCCAAATTGCTTAACGGGAATGCAAGCAAAAAAAGTAATAGCACCAAATGCAGTTTATGTGGGCAACATGAGGGAGTATATCCATTGGATCGAACATTTATGCCGTATTACGTCAGCGGTACAAACTGGAACGCCAAATTTTTTCATAAAAAAGAGTTTCTCGGGTGTATAAAATGTATATTTTTCTTAACAGTAATGCCGTTCGGATTATTTAAAACCGTTATGGATGAAAATAACAAAACAACAGGCTATGCTGCTTTTCATACTGATGATAAAGAAATTTATGAAAGTATAATAGATATAGTTTATACTGAAAACAATAATTTAATAAAGTTTAAAAATGAAAATGATTTGTATAAAGTTGTTTATAAAGCATTATCAGAATACTCTCAGAACAGCCAAAGTAACCGCCACAGAACGAGTGTTGATATCTACATTTTTAACAATGATAACCGCGATATAGGAAATGATTTAAAAATTATAAAACTGCCGGACAGAAATATCGGTTTTATATTAGAGGTAGCAAGAGACATAAAATTCAAAAAAGATATTTTAAAAATTAACACACTGGAATACGGCTATTTTCCAGCGTATAGAATCTTTTTAAGCAATATAAATTTTCTACTTGGCAAGAAAACTCTCAAAACTTTTGGAGTATGGCTTTTTAAAAACTTTTCGTTAGATTTTATTAAACTTTATTTCAAGGAGGTACTGGGTATGTCAGAAAATATTATTGATTATGGTTTTAAGTTAGCCGAAAGGTTGACGGAATTTTACAAAAAATCAAATGCCAATTACAGAAAGATTAAATATTTGGAAAACACTAACAACCGTTATGAATTTGCCAGAGAAATAGTGGATATTTACAGAAAAACCGTTACAGAAGGCTTGAAACTGACAAAAAACCATGGACCCGGTGAAGTGGAAAAAATACTTGCGGAATTAAAAAAGCCTTTTGATAACACGAAAGAATTTTTTGATGTAATTATGAATGAGTCATACGATTGGCGGATGTTAAAGTTAATTGTTATAGCAAGGATATATGAGTTGCTGATGAATGAAAAGTTCGTCTCTAATATTGATGATTTAGATGATGAAATTGATAATGATTTGGAATATGAAAGTGCCGATGACAGTGTATTCTAAATAAATACTTAAAATGTAAAGTATTTCGGTAATATAATTATACGAGTTATACGAGGAGGAATATCTTATGAATTTTGCGCAAGGGATTTTTATGTTTAATGTAGACGCCGGAGCTTTAAATAACCTGAAAAATGACAAAAAGGGAGATGGAACAACCATTACCAGAACAAAGAAAATTGAGGCATATGATGCAAATGGTCAGCACAAAACCTATGTTTTAGTATCTGCACAGTCTTACAATCACTTTATTCAGGTAACACATATGGATAAATTTAAAGCAAGATATTCTACAAAAACAAAAGAAGGAAAAAAAGTTAATTACGAAGTTGATCCTATAAAATATGTTGATCAAGACTTAAGAGGTTATATGGAAACCGATCAAGGTTTATCAAGGATAGCACCATTTAAGTTTTCGCACCTGATATCGGTAAACGGCGTTAAAATTTTAGAATCATTCAACACCACCAGTACTGAAGGTGATAATATGATTTACCAGTACGAAGTCTACAAAACCCATTTTAAAGGGAAATTTAACATTGATTTAGACGCTGTCGGCAGATTTGAAGCACGTAACAAAAGCGGTTACCAAAATATCAACGATGATTTAATTAAAAAATATGATGAAGAAAAAGAGTATAAAGAAATTATTCATAAGATTGACAAAGAAAATAAGGTGGTTGTTTTAACTGCCAAAGAACGGGCAAAAAGGATACACGAATATTTAAAATCTCTGAACTATGTTCAGGGTGGTGCTAAACTGACAAATAACTTTGAAAATATTGCACCGCAATTCATTATTCTTGTTATTGTTGAGAGCGGTAATAATATTCTGGCTAATGTAATACATGAAGCTGGTGAATATGGCAGCGGATTTAAGGTTAATTTTAACGTACTGAAAAAAATGCTTTTAGCCTATAAGAATGATTTAAAGTCAAAAGTTTATATTGGAAGAAACGAAGGATATCTTGACAGTCTGCAAACAGAAATTGACAGATTTATTAAGGAAATGAGCGAGGAAAAAATAGAAGTTGTAAATGACATCGTAAAAAATGTAATTGACAAATTTGGAGAAGAAATATATGCCTTTTACTGCAACGCTGATAGCAATTAGCAGCTTTTAGGATATGTACGGATATATTCGTACATATCCTGGATTATTAAAAAAGGAGTGAAAAAATGAAGGTTGAAAAAGCTGTAAAAATCAAAATTACTGGTTGGACAGCAACTTTTACAAATATATTTTTTAAGACGGGAAAAATTTTGGCATACGAAATGCCGCCTCTTTCTTCATTAATAGGACTGCTTTCGGCAGCCAAAGGGAAAACTATAAAAGATGTTGATTTTAAAATCGGCTATGAATTTACTTATAGAGCAAAAGCATGGGATGTAGAAACTTACTATAAAGCAACGAAGAGAAAAGATACTAAAGGCGAATCATCTGTATGGTTTAAGAATTTTTTATATGATGTGGAATTAAATTTGTATTTAACTGATTTAAGTTTTACCGACTATTTCAAAAAACCCCGCTACACTATATTGTTGGGGCAAAGCCACGATCTTGCCACGGTAGAAGAAATTAAAGAAGTTGATCTTATAAAAACAGGTAAAGGAACAATAAGCAATACGGCAGTTTCCGTTAGTGCAAAAGGGGTTTCGGGAGTACCAATTATTATGCCGGTGAAAATAGATTTGGACACAAGAGAGATTTTAAATCAAAAACCGTTTATTATTATTAAACGGCCTGTGAGCATTGAAAATGATAATATTTATATGGTAAAAGGAGAAAATAAGGATGTTTACCTCTATTCCCCAGAGTTCATCAACGCTTGTTAATTATTCTTGTTTAAATGATGTTCTTGCAAAAGATGACGGAGAAACACTTATTGAACATACAAAAAAGGTTGTTAAAGTTCTAATAGAATTGAAAAATCTCTTTAAGAATGCAGGAAGTTACTTTGGCGATGATCTTCTTTTTGAAAAAGTATATATTGCAGGGTTGTTTCACGATTTAGGAAAAATAATGCCCGGTTTTCAAATTGCAATTCAGAATAAATCGCACTGGGATTTCAGGCACGAATTTGCTTCACTTTTCTTGATTGGTGATATATATATTAACGGGAAAAAACTCGACGAGAATGAAATCATTGATATTTATACGATTATAGTAACACACCACAAATCTTTAAAAGATTTAAAAGAAAAATGGATTGGATATATTGAAAAATCGTTTATTGAAGTAACAAAAGGAAAAATCGAAAAAGGGATAGTTGAACTTGCTAAATTGCTTGAAATAGATCGTTTGTCTGCAAGAAGGATATATCATGATATATTTTTAGAGTATGTAGATTATGTCAAAAAAACTTATAACACTCTTACAGGTAATACTTTGGATTTGGACATTATAAAAAACTACAGCGAGAGCCGGTTTTTTCAAAGATTTGACAGGATATATGATATAGTGCAGGATTCAAAAAGAAAGCAAAAATTAATTTTTATGATAGGGCTGATGAAATCTGCTGATCATCTTGCATCTTCCGGACAAATAGAAATAATCAAAATAAGCACTGATTTTAAGATATTTGAAAAAGGAATAAGATTATATTCTACTCAAGAAAGGGCTTCAAAAATAAAGGATGATGTTTTACTAATTGCACCGACAGGTTCGGGTAAAACTGAAGCGGCATTATCCTGGGCGAAAAATAATATGAAAAACAGTGACAACGACCGAATATTTTATCTGTTACCCAATATAGCAAGTATAAACAAAATGGTAGAGAGATTACAAAACATTTTCGGTAAAGATAAGGTCGTGCCGGTTCACAGTAAGACTGCATTTAAGATATACGAAAACTTTATTGAAGAAAAAACTTTTGAAGAGTTATCGGAAGAAGAAAAGCATAAAATAAATAAAAATGTTTCCCAGCAAAAAAGTTTGATAAAGAAAATTCATTTTCCAGTGAAAGTAGCCACTATTTATCAGTTACTGAAAAATGCTTATTATATAGGCGATTATGAGATCAACTTTGCTGAATTATACAATGCAAGAGTTATAGTTGACGAAATTCACGCTTACGAAAAAGAAGCTGTGTGTAAATTAATTATTTTTTTAAAATTTTTAAAAGAGAACTTTAACACCAAAATTATGATAATGTCGGCAACCATACCAACGAATTTACAGGAGTTTATAATTAAAAAATTGGATATTGAAAATGTATTAAAAATGAAAGATGAGGAACTTGTATCTTTTAACAGACATATTGTTTTCAGGTTACCTGGGACACTGATGAACTACGTTGATGAAATAGCATATAAAGTAAGAAACAGGAAAAAAATTCTGGTGGTTGCTAATACCGTTGAAACAGGTCAAGATCTGTACAAGATTTTAAAAGACAAACTGTCTGGAAGTTACATTAAAGAAGAAGATATTAAACTTTTACACAGTCATTTCACTTTAAAAGACAGAGATAAAATAGAAGAAAAAGTTGGAGATTATAAATTGCTTGTGGCTACACAGGTAGTAGAAGTTTCTTTAAATATCAGTTATAATGAGTTATATACTGAACCGGCACCACTGGACGCTTTGCTGCAAAGGTTTGGACGCATAAACCGCTTTAGAGAAAAAAGTGAGCTTGCAGCCGTATTTATTGTTGAAAAAGATATTAATAAAAAAGGTTATCCTTATAGGGATAGAAAAGTAGTGGAAAAAACTTTAGAATTATTTAAAAAATCACCAGTTAAACTTGAAGAAAAAGCAATTCAAAAAATGCTTGATGAAGTATACAGTAGTTATGATTATGAAGTATTTGTAGATCCAAGGCTATATAACTATTTAAATGAATCGCTTACCGAAAAATATGATAATAAAGACTTAAAAAAACAATTTTATGAAGAGTTTGACGGTATAACGGTATATCCTTTTGCTTTTAAGGATAAAGTTGTAGAATTAATAAACAACAAGGATTTTTATGAGTTGGAACTTTATAAAATTTCGTTGAACTTAGGAACTGTACTGGGATTAATGAAAAAAAGATTAATAGAACAGGAACGAATAAACGGCATTCCGATAAATTTTGTAAAATGCTATTATGACAGTGAAATTGGTTTGGACAAAAACAGACCATTGGAAATCAAAAAATAATAGAAAAAGATTTTATATAGCACATATACATTGTGAATCGTCTAACAAAATGGATTTTTACATTGTCAGAGGTCGACGACGATTTTGAGGTTTTCGCATCCTGAAATTCTTATTTTATAAGCTTTTAGGATGGGGGTTTAGGTAGAACCATTGTGGGTTATAAACTTGTGATATTTTTAAGCCTGCTGCTTTTTCAGCCCAGTTTAGGTAGAACCATTGTGGGTTATAAACCTTTTATCTACTCGTAACGATAAGAAGTAATGCTCTGTTTAGGTAGAACCATTGTGGGTTATAAACGAAATTATATATTATTGTCATTTCTCAAATTCGAAAAAAATTATCAGATTAAATAATCTTGTGATAAAATTAATGCTAAAGGAATTTAAGAAAAAATTATCATATTCCTTTAGCATTAATTTTAATTTTGAGAGGTTGCTTATGCAAATAATTTTCCATGTTGATAACATTGAAGAATATTTGCAAAAAGGCAAAAATTACAACTTCCCTATCTCGCCAGATAGATGCCCTCATTCTGATTGCAAATGTAAAGTAAAATTAAAAAAGCACGGCTTGGTACTATGTCAAGAAAAAGTACAAATTAAAATGAGCAAGTTATTCCCTAGTATTTCAGTACGTATTAAATTATGATTTCAAGCAGAGAATGTCTTTATGCATATTTATTGCTTACCCAATAAGTTTTATTGCCTTCTTCAAGTATTGTGCTTCATACTGATCTGGCGATTTATAATCGCAGTGGCTATGAGTTCGTACAGTGTTATAAAAGGTCTCAATATATTCAAACACTAGCTTTCTAGCATGATCATAATCTCTAATTTTATACTGATTTAGCCATTCACGTTTAATTAGTGAATGAAAGGACTCTATGCAAGCGTTATCCCAAGGACATCCCTTCTTTGAGTACTGATTGTCATTTTTGATGCAGCTTTCCGGTATTCCTTCGATACATACTGACTCCCACCATCACTGTGGATGACTAGTGGTTTAGTTAACCTTCTAGTTGCCTTTGCTTTATTTATGGTATCTAAAACACATGACACCTCTAGTGTTTTGGAAAGTGTCCACGCTATAATTTTCCGTGAATATAAATCCATGATACTGGTCAGGTATACAAATCCATCTACAGTCCATATATATGTTATATCAGTACACCAGACTGCATTAGGAGAGTCCGGATTGAACTGTTGCTGTAAAATGTTCTCAAGAGAACTACTGAAGTTTGAGTTACGTGTTGTAACTGTATAAGGCTTGATATACCTTGCTTTTAAGCCTATTTCCTTCATATATTTACCTACAGTTCTTTCTGAGATGACCTCTCCAGCTTTGTGTAGTTCCTTTGTAATTTTAGGAGCTCCGTAAATATCATGAGACTTTGCATGGATTTCACGAATTTTGTCTTGGACAGACTCTTTCCTTAGCTGCTGTTTTGATGGTTTGCGCTTTAACCAAGAGTTATAACCGGATCTGGAAACGCCTAAATAGTGCAGCATTCCGCTGACAGAAACGAGGCGTTTCCCTTTGGAAGCTTCACACTTGCGATAGACTTCAAGATAAATCGCCTCTGTCATTTTCCCAGAATGCTGATGGCTTTTTTAGTACATCAAGTGCATCCTTTGCATCGCGTAATTCTCTCCGTAGCCTAGCATTTTCTTTTTCTACGTCAGAAGCATAGTTGCCAGAACCACGAGTTGGGATCGTTCCGTTATTGGTGCTATAATCCCTAACCCACTTGCTAAGAGTGCTATAACCTATACCAAGGTTTTCTGCACACCCTCGAAGCCCTAGCTCCTTATGGTTAAGGTAATACTCGACAGCTTCCTCCTTAAATTGTTGATCATGTTGTTTTGCCATGAGAAGTTCCCCCATTCTTTCTATATTTATTGTAATACTTATGTGGAACTTTCTCAATTCAACTTGTACTATTTATATTCTACCATCACATCTATTTAAACCACACACCAAACAAGATATATAGAAACAGAAAAAACTATGCAAACATTCTTTTAAAACTGAACAACTACCACTTTAAAGCCCTCTGTTTCTATATCCTCAATTATTCTATTTAAAGTATTATTATCATCATACCCAGAATTATTACTCCAGTTCTTATCTGTAATTAAAACACATTGCTTGTCAAAATCAATACTTTTTATGTGTTTAATAAGCTCTTTAAAAGAACCTTTCTGATAATGCGGGCTTTCGTTAAAATTGATTATGCGTTTATCACCCTTTTTCCAGCATGGACAAGGCTCATAAATTAATTGAAAAGGCTCCTGATATCCATCATTTCTTTTAAAAATTAATGTAAAGCATAAAAACATTTTTAATCCCTCTCCTTATATAGTTTATTTAAGGTAATATCACTATCTAATATATATGGTAAAGTTTTGTATATGATAGGTTTTGTACCACTTGCTTTAATCTTAACATCTTTATGACCATAACCAATCTGTTTATTTCCTATAAACCATTGATGCGAGGCTTTACTATTTCGTCCATCAGGTTTTGTTTTATCTTCACCTATTGGATAATCTATGTTTCGCGGAGCCTTTTCAAAATCAGTAATTTTCAAAAATTCTTGTACATTTTTCTTATTATAATCAAACGGTCTATTTTGCTTTAAATCTATTTTATATTCATTCAATACATAAGATATTGTATCACCACCAAATGATATATCTCTTTTTATAATTTTATTTATTCTAATTTTTATTGTACCAAAACCAATTGGCTTCCCTCTACCAATCTTATGACAATTCATATTATTGCTATCACCAATATTTAGTATCCATACAAGTTTATTTAGTTCATCTTCCGTTATAGCATCAAAATATACTCTAAAACTGAATACATTGTTTTTCTTTAATGGTCTTACTTTACAATTCCTTTCATTTTGTTCATTGACAAATTTAACTTTTTCAGAATGCCAGTAAAATTTTCGTCCTCTAATTTTAGGAATATATTTGTCAAATTGTTCAATTTTATTTTGATAAACCCAGTTAAATGCATAATCATAATTCCACATGTCATATGTCTTTCCTTTATCATCATATGGTCGCTCAAGGTAAAATTCTGTTGCCGAAATTTTTGGAGATGCTAATTCAGGCAAAATACAAATTTCATCATAGTAATCTTCATTACGAGTTTTTTTGTTTTTTATTTTTGCATCTGTAAATCTTAAGCGTGATGCTAATGCATTATTTTCACTACCATTACCTGTAAAGCCAAAAAGTGCACAAGCTTCACATAAATTTTCTCTACTACTACAAGGTTGATAGCCTCCTTGACTCTTTAAAATGTCACTTAATTTATTTGTAAAAACTTCTCTTCCTATACATGCAGGCGAAAAATATACGTAACTCTTATCATCCTTTTTATAAACAGAATAATATACTGGCAGTACTCTCCTACCATTTTCAAAATCTTTTGATGTTAGCAACTCATTAAATTTTTTATATTTTGTATCATTATTATCTTTATTTAAATCATTATATATAGTTATCAATGCATCTATTTTTTTAATATCATCTTCTGTTATTTCTATGTCGTGTATCATTTCACCCAATTTAAATATAGACTCATGATGTTTTTTAATAAATTCCTCTCCAAAGTGAATATAACCTTCTTCATAGCCACTGATATTACTATCAGATATCTCTGATACTGTATGTATCCTATAATTTTTATATTCTATTCCTCTTTTAAAATAAATCTTGTCCCCTTCGTTATATTTTGATAAAATATTTTTAAAATTTTTTGCATTATCAATTGAACAGTCTTTTACTTTTATCATTAATCTTTCCGCTTTATATAGCTTCCATTCTCCATTTTCTTTTTTTAATAAGCCTGGTTTTGCCGGTATTGTTGTTCTCTTACTTAATACACCACTATCGTCTATTGTTGACATACATGAATCTGTCAAAGCTTCATATGCAGCACGTATAACACCCCTTATTTCACTTGCCGGTATAACAGGTTCTGAATATTTAGATGTACGTTTTTGATTATGTATATCATCATAGGAAAAAAAATCATAAGATTTATATTTTTCATTATCTGTAAATGCATCTTCATTTGTTGTATTAGGTATAAAAATTGGTGTTAAATTTTCTAATTCACATTCAATATAACCCGTTAATAATTCTTTATTATTTATATAATCATCAAAACTTTTTCTCTTACATTCATTCCCTAATGATATAAAATTGTACGGATTCACAAACTTTGTATTCATATCTTCCTTCCAAGTCATATTATCTCACTCTCCAACTCTTTAAAATCTTTATTAAAAAATCCACATAGCCTTGCATCATAAAATCTTAGGATCCCATCCTCATCAAAATCATAATAGTTATAAACCTTATATCTAATTGGCAATTGTTTGTATGATATATCATATGGAAAATATATTTTTATACCTCTTTCCCGCTCTTTAAGAATTGTCCATTTCCCATCAGTTTTTTCAACCGTAGAACCAAAAACTATCGGATATTCCACAAATATTTTTTTATCTTTTAAAATCCTTTCATTATAATCTCTATTTTCGTCAATTTCAAAGTCATCTTCTTTAAATCTATAATAAAAATCGTCATTTATTTTCCAGATATGGAGTTCACCATTTCTATCAAAAACACGAATATCAATCACATGTTCTTCATCGAATTTATTATCACCATAAAATCGAATTGTATCTTTTGTAGCAATACCTAAAAGAACCTCATAATCTTTTTGTAATAATATATTGCAGCATCTACTTTCACAAAATTTATAAATTAATGGCTTTATTTCACTAACAGTAATGGAATTCACTTTGATACACCTCCTACTATGAAGTCATATAAACTCTTTAGATATTTTTTTTCAGTATCTAGATCAACAATTTCATTATCAATGTATATTTTATCTCCATTCATAATGCCTCTACCAACTGAAGCTTCGCCACCTACTGGGATAAAACCATTTTGTATATCTTTTATTACTAATATTAATAGCCCTATTATCCAAGCTTCTTTTGATTTAACTTTTATAGTCAAATATGTTTCTCCACCATAAATAGGTTCTTCATTAAAAAGTGCAGATTCCGCCGCACCACCAGTAAATCTGTCTATTTTTACTCTCGTTTGATACAATGTTCTACCATTATTAATTTTTGCTTCTTCAATTAATATTTTTGATGATTTTGCTTTTTTGCTTTCATTGTCTACATATCCAAAAATACAATTTATATTTGAATTAACTTTATCATTAATTTTATAATCATCCAACTTTAACAATTTATCATAAAACAATTTAAGTATCTTATAACATCCACTTCTTATAACACCACCCCAGCTTGTACCAGGAATAACCGGTATACCATTGCTTGTTATATGCTTTTGATCAGAATTTTCAAGGTTATCATAGCTTCTTATAATTATTGATGTTTCTATATTTAGCGGGACTTTTATTGTTTTTCCATTATTTACATGTATTTCATGTTTAAGTTCATCCAACTTTTTATTACCAACAAAGTAATCCCAGTCAAAATTAAACCATCTATTTAAGTTTTCTTCTAAATGTTCTTTATCATTAAAATTGAGATCTAGAATTTTTATACTGTTTTTATCAATTGTGCACTTTCCTAAACCTCTATTAGTCTTTCCGCCTAATCTTATTTCTCCGTCAATCATAGAATATAAAATTTTGTATAAAATACTTTCGACTTTATCATTTAAATATGATAATTTTCGTCTAAGCTGTATTTCCATTCTAAACAGAAAACAGCTTCCACTTTCAATAACTTCATAATCGTATTTATTATTTTCTATTGATGTCTTTGTTTCATAATCAAGCTTTACACCATCACGTGTACTAATTCTATCATTACTGTAGTTTATCATGCTTAAATCATAAAAATATATGGAGCTAATTGTTGATTCACCATCATCATTATTTTTGTCATTATTCCTTTTCCCAAATAAATACTTTACATATTCAGGTTCATCATCCTCTTTAGATCCATCTGATAAGAAATTACGCAACACACCTGCTATAGAACTCCCCGGTATATAAGGTATACCGTCATTATCTTTTACTATATCTATATCTGTATTAGTATCATTACCAGAACCTATCATACAAGGTGTTTCTAACTTTAAAATTCCTGAAACAAATATTACCCTTTCTATTTTATTATCATGCATTTCTTGCACCTTCTTTTTCTCTTTTTAAATGTCTTAAGACATTAAATAATTTTGTATAATAAAAAGCAAACAATTCATTTACTATGTTTGAACCTTCTATATAATCGATATTTAATTTTTTAAAAGTTTGATATGTTTCTAATTCTTGTAAAATATTGATGAAGGTATTATCATCTAAATATTTTTTTATCCCATTTATTTTTCTTTCTTTTTTAAATTCTTCTGATAATAATTTTTTAAAATCCTCTTCACTATTAGATTTTTTTAATAAAGTTTTTAGCCTACCAATAGTTGAATTCGTCATATTTTCCAGTCCATACTTTTGCTTTTTTGCATCACTTATAGCTTTTTTGATTAATTCTTTTTTGATTTTTTCAATTTCTATATAAATTATTAACGGTTTCGCATGTTGTGATATTAAATTCATATCAATATATTCATCATTTTCATTATCCATTTTTTCTAATGGTTTAAATCCATGGATATTTACGGCAATTCTTCCAAATCCTTCGTTTGTCCTCAAGCCATATGCTTTTGTTGAAAGTCCTGAAAAATCATTATTCTTATCTTTTATATCGAAAACAAAAACACTTCCAGAGGCTAATGCTTGAACTTGTTGCCTTGGCAATCCCCATTTAGAATTAAAGCCATATACTGTAACGTGCCTTATAAAATATTTATCATTACACACAAGAGAAGGATATTCTTCTTGTATTATTTTTATAAAATTCCTTGGATCTGAATCAATATTGCCATATTCATTACATAATATCATTGGTGAAGTAAGTGTTATAATTAATTTTTCTTCATCATTTATACTAATTTCACTATTAAGCATTTCTATTTCTCCAAAAGATATTTTAGCTCTTGAATATTCCGCATTTTTAGATTTTCCTATAAAAATTATTGAATTCTCTGGTATAAGTTCTTTTATTAATCCAAGATCTGATTTACTGCCAATTATGCAACCTTTAAATTTTTCTCCAGCACATAAAGATAGATAACTGTAAAATTCACCAGATTTTTTAGTAGCATGTCCAAAAGATTTGTCTTCAGGTCTTTTATGATGATAATGCAGTACATATTTTGGGTTTATAATATTAATATATTTATCTTGAATATTTATATAATTTCCCGACAATGAATTTGTTTGAATTCTTTCTTCTTTAATATACTCATAGTCCTCATCATAAGCTAAATCAAAATAGTTTTCTTTATCTTTTTGTTTAACAATACTTATTGGCACAGGTATATAATCATTGTTTTTTTTATCTGTTGGATATGCATTTAAAAAGCTTACATCTTTTGATAAAAATATCCTTTTAAAAACAGGATCATTTTCCGCATCATTAACTTTAAATTTTTTAATATACTGTGTCGCAAAATACCCAAGAACGTTACTACCAGATATATAACTATTAGTCACATTGCTATTACCGCCAATATTCGAAACAATTGTATCTGATAACAATTCTATTATATATGTCATTTTATATTTTTTATTATTATTGTCGCCTATACCAGAATAACTATTCATTCCCTTATTAATTTCATTAATGTTGTTCTCTATTAATTTACATCTTACCTCACCTAAGCCTCTCGTCCTTGATAGTCCGATATGTCGGATAATTTTACATGCATCTCTAAGCAATTCAACTTTTTTATCATAATCTATAATACTATCAATATTTATATTTAAATAAAATAAATTTCCCTTTTTAATTGTGCGTATGACTCTCAATGATTTATCTTTTGAAATTCCATTCTTTCTGTCTATAGCAGTTTGTTGATGAATATTTGTAAAATATGACTTTACATATTGTTTGGGGAATAAATTTTTGTAGCTTTTGTTATTATTACACATTTTTATAAATTTAGCAATAGTATGATAATTTTCTATATAACCATTATCAATATACAGCTCACCAACAGAATTTGTTTCGGGATCGCCAAATAAATCATTAATAATTTTCTGCGAATATTTCTCAGGATAAATATCTGAAATATCTTCAGCGGCCTCCCTTAAAATACCTTTAAATCTTTTAGCAGGCAAATAGGGTATGCCATTGTCATCATAAATTACATCGACATCTATTATCCCTGATAACCCCTCACCAGAAGAAATACACAAATCCGACTTTAATTCAACTTTTATATGCATTTTAACCCTTCCTTCTCAAATTTCAATGTAATAATCAAACGCTTCAATCACATCATAATATGGTGTCATATCATATACATCAAATAAACTCTCATAACTCACATCATCAATTTCACATACATCAAATTTTTTACTTCTCGCTTCAATCATAAAATCAACTACCTCTTCGCGACCTTCTAAAAAAGCATCTCTTAGATTCATTAATTTTGATTTTGGCCAGTTTTTAAACCCTTCAAATATTTTTTCAAAATTTCCCCACGAATATTTTCCTTCATCCATAATGCACCACGGCCTATAAAGTAAATTATATTGAGGCAATTTATTATCTCCACTAAATGATGTCAATGATGGATCCTTTAAACCTAAATTATAAATTTTTGCCCTCATCTCATCTAATTCATTAGTCATTCCACTATTTACTATATGAAAGTCAATCCAATTACCAACCGTTTCATTTTCTCCTTTAAGAAATTTTCCTTTCCTCTTGGCTGAACTACAGCAATTCTCTGCTATTCTGTATGCCCTATCAATTGGAAAATGACTTTTTACTATAGCTACACCTGCGCAAGCAGAAATAGGAATTTCATAATTTCTTATTTTTACACTATTTTTTTTATTGATAGATTTTAATATATTAACTGCTAAGCCTAAAGCCAATTTACCATTACATATAAAAGTAATATCGTCACCTTCCATAATTACTGGTCTAATGGGTAATGTATTATTTTTCAACTCTAAAAATTTTAATTTTTCAGTTTTAATATCCTTTATTAATTTTTTTACCATATCATCAAAAAATAATTTATATGCTCTATCTACTTCAGTTGATAATTCTCTCATAGCTTTCATACCTTCAGTAAAATCATCAAATTCTGATAAAAATTTATCTATTTCATGTCCCATATTATTTCCATCAATATGTACAATTCCTATGTAATTTTCACCTTCTGATTGTCCAAGCTCATCTAATTCCATTGGAAACTCATATTTCTCTCCATTATAATTAAAATTGTTAAATTGATTATTATCTCTTAATATATCTCTCTTACATTTAGTTTCAGTTGATATGTATATCTCTCTATTGTCTTCTGTAAATGAACATATAGCTGGATACTCATTATTTGCAGAAGGTTTTGTTATTGGTAATCCAAGAAGCCTCGTCCCTCTGAAATTCATATTTTTCTTTTGTTCTAATTTATTTAACAATTCATTCCTTTTTTCCTTAAAGTCATCCTTGTCTATATCAATTTCGCAATAAGCCGTAACATATCCAATTGAAGTAGCATTTTTTAATAAAATAGTTGAAAATTCCTCATTAACCTTTTTCATTATATTTTTATCTTTATATAGTAAAGCAGCATTTCCACCACCTATATAAATAATCCTAACATCAGTATCCATCATATTATCCTTATAGTCGTCTGAATATTTAAAATTACAATTTTTTATCGCATCAATCAAAAATTCCTTAAACATTTTTCTTATTAATTCAGAACCACCAACAATTTCTTTTAATTTGTTTGAGCTAAATATATAGTTTTGTATTCCAGTCGAATCATACAAACAAAATATCATTCTACCACCTCATCTTGAAAAAACTTTTTTAATTTATTCTCAAGCTTTTCAGTATCGATTAAATCATCTATTGATAAATATTCTACTTTTTTATTGTTTATAGCATCAAATGATGAAAGATCTTTTTTAAGTTCTTCTAAATTGTTATCTTTTTTAGATTTATCACTGGATATTGGACTTACTACAATTACTTTTGCATGTTCACCTGCTAATTGATTTGCTCTGTAAATTGCCTCAAATGCTTTTTCTTTAATTATTTTTATTCTCTGTGATATTGTACACGAAAATAAGTATGTACAATATCCTTTTATTGCTATAACATCTATTTCACATGGTCTATTATTATATCTAACTCTAACTGATTTATATAAGTTATCTACTTTTACATCATTTTTAATATTTCTTAAATGACATAAAATATAGTCCTCAAGCCATTTACCAGTCAAAAATTCACATAAATTTCCTACTTGAGGATTGGGAGCACTCTCCAGATCTTTATATGGAATAATATCTCCGAATATTTCTTTTAACTTACCAAAAGACTTCTTACAACCAGTATTCTCTTTTATTTTTTTTACATCATAACCATATTCTAATTTATACTTACTGATTTCTTGACTTAATAAATCATAAGCATTTTTGAAATCTCGATCATTTTTATTTAATAACTTTAAAGCTTTTTCCGAAAATTCATCTATATCTATTTTTGAAAAATATAACTCATCACCTAATTCACTTTCATTTACTTCCATATTATGTAGCTTAAAAAGAGTGGGCGCCTTAACTTTAATATAATCTCTTAAATCTCCATCAAATGGATATTTTTTTACCTCTATATCATCATTTACTATAACATTGATTTTATTTGTTTTTGGGTCTAAGTCAGAAAAGACACATTCGATGTTATTATTTTTGCAATAATTCTTTACTTCATTATAACTAATTACAGACATAACCTTAGTACCACCTGTATAATTCAGATGAATAGATTCAATAGTATCCTTTTTAGAATTTTCTTCGTTTAATGAAGACAATTTTTTCTTTATCTGTTCCTTTATCGTTTTTGGATCACGTTCATAAAACCCCAAATTAATTTGTTCAAATTTTAATTTATTACCGATTAATTTTTTAATATTCTCAAAATACTTACATGTATCTTCAGAATGAACACATAATGCGATATCCGGACATGGCAATTCTTTTTTATCTTCCCTGCTGTCATTTAATAAGTAATTTAACACTGCATAAATAGGCAAAGGATTCGAACCTATTAACGCTATAAATACATTCATTCATAACTACCTCCATTATTTATCAATTTGCATTTTGATAACTAATTCGACATATTATATCAATTTCCTTCTTCTAAAGTATATTTTTGTTGGCTTTTCTCAGATAAATTAAAAACACATATTTAAACAACATCATACCCTACTTAGCCTTAGTTTCTCATAGGTAGGCTAAAAACCAGAAGGAAAAGGTGAACAGCCAGGCATATCCGAAAGGTTTCAATTCCTTATAGGTAGGCTAAAAACTGCTAAATGTATTGGTTGGTTAAGTGCCATAATTGCGTTTCAATTCCTCATAGGTAGGCTAAAAACAGTCCGTTTCCAAGATCGAAAGAAACTGCGGTACAATGTTTCAATTCCTCATAGGTAGGCTAAAAACAGTTGCCATTACCCACAACATAGATGTCGTTTCCGTGTTTCAATTCCTCATAGGTAGGCTAAAAACCATGGTTCTTCGCCTGTTGTTAAGACTATTGTTCGCCAGTTTCAATTCCTCATAGGTAGGCTAAAAACACAACTACTTGGGCATCATTCCTGCTAAAACAGAGAAGTTTCAATTCCTTATAGGTAGGCTAAAAACGCAATGCCAGACGAAGTACAGGACAAGCTATTCAAAAGTTTCAATTCCTTATAGGTAGGCTAAAAACCATCGAAGGTCAACACAAAAAAATTGTAAAAACCTGGTTTCAATTCCTTATAGGTAGGCTAAAAACAAACCCAGACGACATAGACAACATAAAATATATCAGTTTCAATTCCTTATAGGTAGGCTAAAAACTGCTGAAATTTCGCTTTCAGGCACCATTTTCCCACAAGTTTCAATTCCTTATAGGTAGGCTAAAAACGAATCTTGGCAGTGATACTCTTTCAAATCAAGTTGCGTTTCAATTCCTTATAGGTAGGCTAAAAACTTGTATTTAATGAATAAACAATTGTATTTGATAGATCTGTTTCAATTCCTTATAGGTAGGCTAAAAACGAGCATACCATTATGGTGCTCTCATTCAACGTTCTTGTTTCAATTCCTTATAGGTAGGCTAAAAACCGATATAGCAGGTATATAATTAATATACCTGCTATGGTTTCAATTCCTTATAGGTAGGCTAAAAACGAAAATATAAATGCAACACAAACAAACACAGTATTAGAGTTTCAATTCCTTATAGGTAGGCTAAAAACACTGTTGGAAGATTAGCAAACTTTTTGTACCACTTAGAGTTTCAATTCCTTATAGGTAGGCTAAAAACACGTTCACTTCCTCTTATAGAGCCATTCTCTTTTTGCAAAAAAACAAGTCAATGTCAATCTCTCTTGCTTGATGGTTTTGCAAGCCTTACTCTTTCTGTAAAAGCTCAAAAGATAAATCGCTAAATTGTCGTCGATGTCCTGCACTTTTTGCATTATCTAAGGTAGACGACAATTTACTACACAATCTAACAACTTTATATGATATATATTCTACATAATTCTCCAAATTCCTCCTTGGATTTTAACTTTTTATGCCTACATTGTATATTTTTATTTTGTTTACAAATTAGCTATAAATTGTTCACAATTTGTTTACAATTTTATGGTATAATTTAAAAAAATATTTTAGGAGGGATGTTATGTTTAAAAAAGTAATTACAATAATGTTAATTTTATCATTGGTAGTCATTCCATTCATGGCTTTTGCAGATGATACAACAAGTAGTACATCTGACAATACAACAACATCAACACAAGCAGTAACAAGCAGTGATAATACTACTGTAAGTGACAGCGTTTATGGCCAAACTTCAGGTGACGGCACAACAATACAGAACTCTCAGATTGACGCAATAAATTCACAAATTCAAGAATTAGAACAAGAATTGGAAACAGCTATAAATAACAATCAATTTGCAAAAGCTTTAGAAATCTCTAATAAAATCAAAGCATTAGAGCAAAAACTTAAGACATTAAGCCAAAATGATCAGTTAGAAGCACAAATCGCTGATTTAAAGACAGAAGCAATAAATGATCTTCAAAACGGACAAATTGATGATGCAATCAATATAATAAAACAAATAATCAGTTTAAAGCATTCTCAGGATAATTATGCGCTTCTCGGGAAAATATATCATATGGCAAAAAAAGATAATACACCACATGTATTTGCTAATGGCAAAGAAGTATTATCTGACGTAAATCCAATGATATACAACAATCGTACATACATTCCTTTAAGAGCCGTTGCAAATGCAATTGGTGTGGACAATAACGCTATAAATTGGGATAACAATAACAGAACAGTAAATATAAAAACAGGTAATATAAATATATATATGCCTGTAAATACAACTAATATAAAAGTAAATGGAAATGTAAAAACAATCGATGCACCTGCTATAATATACAAAAATAGAGTAATGGTGCCATTAAGAGCGATAAGCCAACTTTTTAATAAATCTGTAAATTGGTATCAAGAAGGCCAAATTGCAACTGTTGGTGACTAAAACTTATTATAAAAAGGTGACCTATAAAAGAGGCCACCTTTTTATTTCCTAAAATTAACCTTCAAATCTAAGATCTAACTATTTCCAATATGAATATCAACAAATAATTATCCTATAATCCTATAATACAAGCTTTTTCACACATCATCTTTTTTTACTATTGACCTGATTTATTACAAAATCTCTGACTTTTTTAGCTATTTGAAATGCCTTTATTGCATCATTCTTTGTGGCTTCTTCATAATCTTCACCTGGATATCTGATCTCATTATAAAAAGTTGTTAAAAACATACAATCATCTAAGAAATCTTTAAATTCTATATTATAATTAGTCACCATGTTACATAAGACAGGTGAACCTACTCCATCCTATAGAGGGTGGAGCTTCCTACTTCATAGACCGTTGCCTGCTGTTATTCGTATCAGGTCTTACACAATCTCCATAGGCGTAACTTCGGGAGGAACCTTCCCTACAAAATTATTACTCTTATGCTGCTATGCCTAATTGTTTTAATCCTTCATATAGTATATTTATCGCTGCATTTACATCTCTGTCTATCTCTAATCCGCACTCGCATTTGTGTATTCTTACTGATAAGTCTTTTTCTACTATTTTCCCGCATCTTGAACATCTTTGTGATGTATATGCTGGATCTACTTTTACGAAGATTTTCCCTTCTTTTTCTGCTTTATACTGGAGATATTTGTCTAACATTCCCCATCCTGCATTTGCTATCGATTTTGCAAGTTTATGATTTTTCATCATATTTTTTACTTGCAAATCTTCAACGCATATGATGTCATTATGTTTTACTATGTTATAGCTTATCTTATGTAGATAGTCCCTTCTTTGATTCGCTACTTTTTCATGAAGTTTCGCTAATCTTTTCTTTTGCTTTTCTCTGTTTTTGCTTCCTTTCTTTTTTCTTGATAATTGTCTTTGCAGTCTTTTTAGTTTTTTCTCTGATTTTTGTAGCCATTTAGGATTTGAGTATAATTCTCCATCTGATGTTGCAGCTATTGAGTTTATTCCTTTGTCTACTCCTATTGCTTTTTCTCTTATGACTGTTTTTTCTTTTTCTTTTTCTACCTCAACTGACAGATTTATATACCATTTTCCTGCATAGTATTTTATGTTTATTGTTTTGACTTTTGTTGGATCAAAGTTTCTATGTGCTTTGATTTTTATATGCCCTATATTTTTTATGTATACATATCCTTCTTTCCCAAAGTTTCTTTTTGTTTCGCATTGTGGAAGTGTTATTGATGTGTAGTGATATTTATCTTTGAATTTAGGATATTTGGCTCTTTTGTCAAAGAAGTTTTTATATGCTCTATCTAATCTTCTCAACACATCCTGTAATATTTGCGACTGTACTAATTTGTATTTTGGATGTTCTTTTTTATATTTTGGAAGCATGTTCTGCTGTTCTTTATATGTAAGTCCTTTACCATATTCTTTGTAATGTTTTATTCTTTGATCCAGTGAATAGTTGTATAATTTGCGACATAAATACAATGTATAAAAGAGCTTTTCTTCCTGTTCTTTTGTTGGCTCTATGAGAAAATGCTGACATATCATCATCTTTTCTCACCTTGGCTTTCTATATACTGTTTTATAACTTCTATAGGTGCACCACCTGATGTAAGAAGACAGTAACTTCTTGACCAAAAATATTCTTTCCAAAGTTTTTGTTTTATCTGCGGATATTCTTTTTTTATAAGTCTAGACGATGCACTTTTATAAGCGTTAATGAATTTAGATATTTCAGAGTTTGGCTCTGCTTTGAAAAGTATGTGTACATGGTCTTTATCGTGATTCCATTCTTGCAGTGATATATTATAATTAGGTGATATATTCTCAAATATCTCCTTTAATCTATTTGATATGTTATCGTCTATTACTTTTATTCTGTATTTTACAACCATTATAAGATGATAATACAGTAAGAATACTGAATGATTATTATTATCTAATATTAGCATTATATCACCAGTTTACTTTTTACTTCTGATAATATTATAACATATAATGTTATGGAAAACAATAGAAATTCATCTCCCACCTATAAAGGATGGGAGACTTCTTTCAAGCTTTTGTTAAACTGTTTGATAATTTGTTTTTTTATTTTTTCTATTTCATTTTTATAAGCTTCATCAATATTGGCTACAACACTTTCTGTCATATAAAACAATCCCCTCTTATATTCTAATAATCAAATACCGGTTTTAAATCAATTATAAGATCATCAAAAATAGTCACCTTAACTTTATCTTCGTCAGTATACATTTCAGGTCTCCCGTATCTTTTACTATCTTGTAGAACAAACACACTTACAATTTTCCCTTCTGGCTCCACTATCCAATATTCTCTAACACCGGCTTTTTCATATATATTAAATTTTTCTAATCTGTCACGCCTCATACTTGATGATGATACAATCTCTACAATCAATTCAGGGACTCCATAATAGCCAGTCTTTCGTAATCCAGATCTATCACACACAACAACTATATCAGGCTGTAGGACATTAGTCACATCATCATCGCTTTGCTTATTATCACCTGGCAGGCGTAAATCAAAAGGTGAAGTAAAAACCATACAAGTCTTATTTCGCAAATAATTTGCAAACTGTCTTGACAGTTCCATTAATACCGCTTGATGCTGCCATGTTGGTGCTGCCTGCATATATGGAACACCATCAATTATCTCATACCTTTCCCCTTCTGGCCACGTCAAATAATCAGCATATGTATATTTCTTATTTTCTTTCGGCAGTGGCATATATAATATTCCTCCTCGTATAAAACTCTTTATCTGGCATTCATAATCATACCAAACTAATGCTCTTTCCATTGACCCAAAGTTCGTATTCACTTAAATCTATATCACTGTTCCAACTTATACCATATCCTCCAATATCAACTTTTATTGCTTTAAAATACGCTTTATTTTTCAGCATTTCAAATGGCCATTCATCAAGTTTTTGTTTCATATCATATTCTTTTATTACTCCCTTTTCAAAAGTAATAATCAATTTGTAATCATCTGCAGCCTTTATATCAATAATTTTATACATACTGCATCACTCCAATCCTGGTAACTTAATAAACTTTTGACTTTCCCAAATATCTAATAACTCGTTTTGATATTTACTTGCCACTCAATAATCATTTCTCTTGTCCTTTTAGGAAGATCTCCTTCAATCATTTTTAAAGTATTTATGTTAAACATATCTACATATTCACCATATATAGCATGAAAATGTGGTGATAATATATCCGAATTTTCTTAAAACATCACACTTATATTATATCATAACTATCCATCTTAATGTTATTTTTTCTAAATATTATAAAATCTTGTTTTTGGGTTTAAAGAAATTTTTATTCCATTCAACAAAACCGTTAATCACTTACATAATCCATATCCTCCTTCACAAAATCATAAAATTGAAACATGCTACTATGACTTAAAATATTAAGCTTAAATCAAAATTGAATTTGCCTTCCGGCAGGAAATAAAAACAGAGCCTGCGAATTGGAGGTCAAGAGGTGTGGGAGGGATACCGGACGAAGGAGGATATGCTCACACGGCGAATGCGAATCTCTTGACTGTAAACCGAGCAGGCCTATAATCTAAAAAGCGGGAAGCAAATTAAAAAGTACTCGTAAGAGTGCCTTCCATATAAAGACCATAAAAATATGCAAAGAAAATAAAAGCACTTCTACAAAATAAGCAGAGGTGCTCATTTAGCCGGATTTTTGATTTGAGCAAGGCAAAAATGAAAAATCAGCACTGCTTTTTTTGATTTTATTTGACTTATTATATCTCCCGACAACAATAATCCCTATCCTACCTATAGAGGATGGGCGACTTCTTTCAAGCTTTCGTTAAAATGTCAGAGATTTCGCATTTAAAAATTTTTAGAATGATAGACACGTTGATTTATAAAATTTAACTAAGAGCAGCTAGAAATATGTAATTTTCCGTTTTTTACTGGAAATTGAAAGAAAAAATTTGCAAAATAAAAGCATCCTTTCTATAATATGTTTTGCGACAACCTAAATAGAAAGGATGCTGATAAAATGAACAAAAGTTATTTAAAACAAATGCTTATCTACTTCTCTAAGATATACCATCTTGGAGAAAAAATCAATACCCTAAAAGATAAAAGAGCAAAATCTTCAGTAAAAATTTCAACAATTACCTTTGTAGTATTATTTGGATTTATGCTTCAAATAAGGAGTTTTAATAGGTTGGAACATTGGCTTAAAAAAGGTAAATTTAAAAAAGTATTACCTAAAAAGACTAAAATTCCTCGTATAGACACTATTAGGCGTGTTTTAAGTAATTTTGATTTAGATGGCTTAAATGAACTTAATAATAGTATAATCAAGACAAGTACAAAAAATAAGGTTTTTAGAAAAGGAACTATAGATTGACTAAAAGTTGTTGCAATAGATGGTGTAGAGTTATTTGAAAGCACTAATAAGTGTTGTGATAATTGTCTTACCAGAGTCCAAAAAGATGGAATTACTCATTACTTTCATAGGTCAGTAATATGTGCAACTGTAGGTTCTGATCCACATCTTATCATAGGTCAGGAAATGCTTGAACCTAAAAGAGATGCTTCAGATAAAGACGAAGGAGAAATCACAGCAGGCAAGCGTCTAATTAGAAAATTGCATAAAGAATTTCATCATTTTGCAGACATCATAGTAGCTGATGCATTATATTGTAAATCTACTTGGATTAAAGAAG